>NZ_JACCQB010000034.1:0-82295 GCF_015712265.1 Burkholderia sp. 9777_1386
GAAGGTCGCCCTCGTCGCATGCATGCGCAAGCTGCTCATCACGCTCAACGCCATCGCTCGCACTGGCGAGCGTTGGCAGCCGGATTTCAATTGCGCATGACATGGGCTGTCTCAAGATGGTTGCTGTGTCTGCGGTCGACGGCGGCAGGCGCCGAAACGCCGGCCACCGTCGGCCGCCAGTCTCCGGGCCGTCGGTCGTTGCCGCGGCCTCGAAGGGTCCTGAATGGATGGCCGCTCGTGCGGCGCGGCTCGTCCGCGTGCCGCTACCGGACGTTATGCGCCGACGTCGAACAGCGCGGCCGCCCCCATCCCGCCGCCGATGCACATCGTCACGACCGCGTGCCGCACACCGCGCCGCGCGCCTTCGAGCAACGCGTGCATCGTCATCCGCGT
The DNA here is from genome assembly GCF_015712265.1 of Burkholderia sp. 9777_1386. Taxonomy (NCBI): domain Bacteria; kingdom Pseudomonadati; phylum Pseudomonadota; class Betaproteobacteria; order Burkholderiales; family Burkholderiaceae; genus Burkholderia; species Burkholderia sp. 9777_1386. Next base: position 394 of record NZ_JACCQB010000034.1, read on the forward strand.
GCCCGACATCCCGAACGGATGGCCGAGCGCGATCGCGCCGCCGTCCACGTTCAACCGGTCGTCCGGGATGCCGAGCGTGTCGCGGCAGTACAGCGCCTGGCACGCGAATGCCTCGTTCAGCTCCCACAACCCGACGTCGGCCACGGTCATCCCGAAGCGCGCCAGCAGCTTCGGAATCGCGAACACCGGGCCGATACCCATCTCGTCCGGCGCGCAGCCTGCCACCGCGAGGCCGCGGAACGCGCCGAGCGGCGTCAGCCCGCGACGCGTCGCCTCGGCGCGCGACATCACGACCACGGCCGCCGCGCCGTCCGACAGCTGCGATGCGTTGCCCGCGGTCACGAACTCGCCCTGCTCGACGAGCTTGCCGCCGCTCCACGACGGCTTCAGCCCCGCGAGCCGCTCGGCCGTCGTGTCGGCGCGCACGCCCTCGTCGCGCGCCGCGCGCACCGCTTCGTGGCCGGCCGGATTGCCTTCCTTGTCGAACAGCGCGCGCCGCACGTCGAGCGGCGCGATTTCCGCGTCGAAGCGGCCGGCTGCCTGCGCGCCGGCGGTGCGCTGGTGGCTCTGCAGCGCGAATGCGTCCTGCGCCGCGCGCGAAATGCCGTAGCGGCGCGACACGATCTCGGCCGTTTCCATCATCGCGATGTACGCGTCGGGCTGGTGCTCGAGCACGGCCTGCGAACGCGCGCGATACGCGTTCTTGTGCTTGTTCTGCGTGAGCGAGATCGACTCGACGCCGCCCGCGACGACGATTCGCGCATCGCCCGCGCCGATGCTGCGCGCCGCGCTCGCGATCGACATCAGGCCCGACGAGCACATGCGGTCGATCGCCATCCCCGGCACCGACGCCGGCAGCCCGGCCGCCGCGGCCGACAGACGGCCGATGTTGTAGCCCTGCGTGCCCTGCTGCGCGGCGCAGCCGATCAGCACGTCGTCGACGTCGGCCGGCGCGACGCCCGCGCGTTCGAGCGCGGCGCGCACGACGTGGCCGCCCAGCGCGGGCGCCTCGGTGTCGTTGAACATGCCGCGAAACGCCTTGCCGATCGGCGTGCGTGCGACGGAAACGATGACTGCGTCTTCCATGTGCTGGCTCTCTGAATCGGAAACTAGAAGTAATAGCGGCTGATCGTGTCGGCCACGCAGCCGGGCCTGGCCTCGCCGTCGATCTCGACGGTCACGCGAATCCATGCCTGCACGCCGCCGTCGAGCGGCTCGACGCGCAGCAGCTCGCCCACGCCGCGCACGCGTGCGCCGACCTTCACCGGCGCGGGAAAACGGATCCTGTCGCAGCCGTAGTTGACGCCGAGCCGCGCGCCGTCGATGCGCACGATCTGCGGCAGGAAATGATTGACGAGCGCCAGCGTCAGGTAGCCGTGCGCGATGCACGCGCCGAACGGGCCGTCCTTCGCGCGCACCGGATCGACGTGCACCCACTGGTGATCGCCCGTCGCATCGGCGAAGCCGTCGATGCGGATCTGGTCGATCGCGAGCCACGCGCTCGCGCCGAGCGTGTCGCCGGCGGCGGCCGCGAGTTCGCCGGGATGCGCGAACACGCGCGGCGTCGCGCGGACGGAGTCGAGGGTCGTATCCATCATGCGTGCTGGCTGCTGACCGACAGCACTTCGCCCGTCATGTACGACGCGTAATCGCTTGCCAGGAACACCATCACGTTCGCAACCTCCCAGACTTCGGCGGCGCGCCCGAAGGCTTCGCGCGACGCCAGTTGATTCAGCAGATCGGCCGGAGCCGACTTCTTCAGAAAATCGTGCATCGCGATGCTCGGCGCGACCGCGTTGATGCGCACGCCGTACGGCGACGCCTCGAGCGCCGCGCAGCGCGTGAGCGCCATCACGCCCGCCTTCGCCGCCGCGTAGTGCGCCTGTTCCGCCTGCGCACGCCAGCCGAGCACCGATGCGTTGTTGACGATCGCGCCGCGGCCGCGGGCCTGCATGTGCGGCAGCATCGCGCGCGTCATCCGGAACGTCCCGGTGAGGCTAATGTCGATCACGCGCGACCATTCGGCATCGTCCATATCGACGATGCGGGTCGATCCGCCGAGCCCGGCGTTGTTGATCAGCACGTCGACGCCGTCGAGCCTGTCCTGCGCTTCGGCGACCAGCGCCTGCACGTCGGCCTCGACCGCGACGTTGCACAGGCGGCCATGGACCTGCTGCAGCCCGGTTTCCGCGCGCAGCGTCTCGACGGCCTGTGCGAGGCGCTTGTCGTGGATATCCGAAATGAACAGCGCGCGGCAGCCTTCCTCCGCGCAGCGGCGCGCGGCCGCGAAGCCGATGCCGGCGCCCGCGGCAGCCGTGATCAACACCGATTTGCCGGCGAGCAACTGATGGCCGGGAACGTATGCCGGCGCTTTCTGGATCTGGGGTTCGGTCATGCTGTGCCTCGTGGTTCTCTTGGCATGCCGAGCCCGCGCTCGGCCATGATGTTGAGCTGGATTTCGTTGGTGCCCGCGTAGATCGTGTCCGCGCGGGAGAACAGGAATACGCGCTGCAGATGGGTGAGCTTGTCGTCGGCCGGATCGAGCACGTTCGCGCGCGGGCCGAGTGCGTCCATCGCGAGCTGGCCGAGATCGCGGTGCCAGTTCGACCAGAAGTACTTGTAGATCAGCGCCTCGCGCCGCAGCGACGCACCCGAGCCGCCGTCGGCATCGTCCGCGCCGGACAGCATCCGCAGCGCGTTGTAGCGCATCACGCGCAGCCCGGCCCACGCGCGGCCGATCCGCTGGCGCAGCACGGGGTCGCGGTCCGCGCCCGATTCGCGCGCCGCGTCGATCACCCATTCGAGTTCGCGGACGAACTGCATCTGCTGGCCGAGCGTCGACATCCCGCGCTCGAAGCCGAGCAGCGTCATCGCGATCCGCCAGCCGTCGCCGGCCGCGCCGACCAGATCGCGTGCGTCGGCCCGCGCGCCGTCGAAGAACACCTCGTTGAATTCCGCGCCGCCGTTGAGCTGCCTGATCGGCCGGATCTCGATGCCCGGCTGGTCGAGCGGCATCAGCAGGAACGACAGCCCCTTGTTGCCCGTCGACGCGGGATCGGTGCGGGCGAGCACGAAGATCCAGTCGGAATCGTGCGCGAGCGACGTCCATACCTTCTGGCCGTGCACGCGCCACGCGCCGTCCGCGTCCTGCTCGGCGCGCGTGCGGACGTTGGCGAGGTCCGAACCCGCGCCGGGCTCCGAGTAGCCCTGGCACCAGAACTGCGTGCCGGCCAGGATGCCGGGCAGGAAGCGCGCACGCTGGTCGTCGGTGCCGCACGCGACGAGCGTCGGCCCAAGCAGCCCTTCGCCGATGTGGCCCATCCGTCCGGGGCCGCCGGCGCGCGCATATTCCTCGTGAAAGATCACCTGCTCGGCGACCGAGAAGCCGCGGCCGCCCTGGCGGGTCGGCCAGCCGAGGCCGGTCCAGCCGCCGTTGGCCAGTTCGCGCTCCCACGCCTTGCGCAACGCGGGCCACGCTTCCTCGTCGCCGGGGCCGCCGCGGTATTTCAGGCATGCGAATTCGCCGGTCAGGTGCGATTGCACCCAGTCCGCCACTTCGTGCCGCAATTGCCGTTCACGCGTTTCGCTGTTCATTGGAGGGCTCCTGCGCGCGCGGCCGATGCACGCGTGGCGATCGAAACCGGCGACGCTGCCCGGGCTTCGTCGCGCGGCGATGCGCCGCCGTCGATCGCACGGGATGCGATCCATTCGAGCAGGTGCGGCGTGCTGCCGAACTGAGCGCTCGACGCCTGTGCGCGCTTGAAATAGAGGTGCGGGTCGTATTCCCACGTGAAACCGACGCCGCCATGCAGCTGGATCGCTTCCTGCGCGCAGAACGCATACGCATCGTTCGCGGCGGCCTTCGCGGCCGCGATGTCGGCGCGCAACGCGGCGCCCGGCATCGCGCCGGTTTCGGCATCCCATGCGTGCGCGGCGCCGAGTACGGCCGAACGCGCCGCTTCGATCAGCACCATCATCTGCGCGCATCGATGCTTGACGGCCTGGAACGACGCGATCGCCCGGCCGAACTGCACGCGCTGGCTCGTGTAGTCGAGCGTCAGGTCGAGGCATTGCTGCGCGCCGCCGAGCTGTTCGGCGGCCAGCGCGAGCGCCGCGAACCAGGCGGTGCGTTCTATCGTCCGGGCCGCGGCGGCGCCGACGGCGAGCAGCGCGTCGCGGCTCACGCGCGTTTCGTCGAGGACGATGCGCGCGATCGGCCGCGTCGCATCGAGCGTGTCGAGCGGCGTGACGGTCAGGCCCGTTGCCGTTGCGACGTCGATCGAGAACAAACCGATCGACTGCCCTTCGTTCGCGACCCGGGCGGGAATCAGCAGCAGATCGGCGCGCACGCCGTCGATCACCTGTGCGACCTCGCCGGACAACGCATAGCCGCTCGCGGCCTCTTCCGCGACGACCGGCAACGACCACGAACCCGCGGGCATCTCGAATGGCAGCGCCAGCGTCGCGCTGCACGCGCCTTCGGCGATCTTTGCAAGCCAGCCGGTGGCGCCGGCCGCCTCGCGGCAGCCAGCCAGTGCGGTCGCCGCCAGGCACGCGGTCGAAAAATACGGCACGCACGCGACGCGCCGGCCGAGCTGCTCCATCAGCACCGTCTGTTCGACCGCGCCGAGCCCGAGCCCGCCCGCCGCTTCCGGCAGCGCAAGCGCGTTCCAGCCGAGCTCGCCCGCGAGCGCGGCCCACAGCGCATCGTCGCGGCCGGCCGATTGCTCGATCGCGCGGCGTACGTCGGCGGACGCGCTGCGTTCGGCGAGCACGTCGGCCGCCGCGTCGCGGATCATCGCCTGTTCGTCGGTGAGCGCCAGATCCATCGGTCAGCTCCCGTACACGCGCTGCGCGGGCCGCGCGTCGGCCAGCAGTCGAGCAACCGCCGGGCCAACCTCTGCCGCCGCCCAGCGCGCGCCGCGATCGACACGGGGGCCGGTGCGCCAGCCTTCGGCGACCGCGATCATCCCGCCCGCGACCTCGAACACCTGGCCCGTCACGTCGGCCGACTGCGCGCTGCCGAGCCACACCACCAGCGGCGCGACGTTGGCCGGATCGAAATAATCGAAGCCGCCGTCCTCGGGCTTCTTCATCATGTCGGCGAACACGCCTTCGGTCATCGACGTGCGCGCGGCCGGCGCCAGCGCGTTCACGCGCACGCCATAGCGCTGGAGTTCCGCCGCCTGCATCAGCGTGAGCGCGGCGATCCCCGCCTTTGCCGCGCCGTAGTTCGACTGGCCGATCGAGCCTTGCAGCCCGGCGCCCGAACTCGTGTTGACGATCCGCGCGTCGACCGGGTTACCGGCCTTCGCGGCGTCGCGCCACGCGCGTGCCAGCACGCTCGACAGACAGAAGTGGCCGCGCAAATGCACGCGCATCACGTCGTCCCAGTCGGTTTCGGTCATGCTCGTGAACATCTTGTCGCGGCAGATGCCCGCGTTGTTGACGAGCACGTGCACGTCGCCGAACGCAGCACGTGCGGCATCGACGATCCGCTGCGCCGTGTCGACCCGGGTGATGTCGTCCGAATTCGCGAGCGCGCGGCCGCCGCGCCGCGCGATCTCGTCGCACACGGCCTGCGCGGCGTCGTGCCGGATGTCGTTGACGACGACCGCCGCGCCCTCGGCCGCGAACGCGAGCGCGTATTCGCGCCCGAGCCCGCCGCCCGCGCCGGTGATGATGACGGTGCGCCCGTTGCAGATTCCCATGCTGGTGCCTCGTGGATCCTGAGATGGTGAAAGTGACGCGCTCACAGGCGCTCGATGATCGTGACGTTCGCGAGGCCGCCGCCTTCGCACATCGTCTGCAGCCCGTAGCGGCCGCCCGTGCGTTCCAGCTCGTGCAACAGCGTCGTCATCAGCCGCGCGCCGGTCGCGCCGAGCGGATGGCCGAGCGCGATCGCGCCGCCGTTCGGGTTGGTCTTTTCGTGCGGGAAACGCGTATCGGCCAGCCACGCCTGCGCGACCGACGCGAACGCCTCGTTCAGCTCGACGACGTCGATCCGCGCCAGATCGAGCCCGCTCTTCTTCAACGCAGCCCGGGTCGCCGGAATCGGCGCGGTGAGCATCCACAGCGGATCGTCGCCGAGCACGCTCAGGTGATGAATGCGTGCGCGCGGCGTGAGGTCGTAGCGCTTGAGCGCCTCCTCCGACACGATCAGGAGCGCCGCGGCCGCATCGCAGGTCTGGCTCGCGACGGCGGCCGTCAGCGAGCCGCCCGGCGTCAGCGGTTCGAGCGTCGCCATCTTGTCGAGCGACGTGTCGGGGCGCGGCGTCTCGTCATGCATCACCCTTTCGAACGGCACGATCTCCCGCTTGAAATGGCCGCCCTCGATCGCCGCGACCGCGCGGCGGTGACTCTCCAGCGCGTAACGCTCCATCGCGTCGCGCGACAGGTTCCAGTGATCGGCGATCCGCTGCGCGGCGACGAACTGCGACACCGGCGCGTCGCCGAAGCGCGCGCGCCAGCCGGCGCTGCCCGAGAACGGATCGGTGAAGCCGAGCGGCGCCGCGCAGGTCATCGCAGACGAGATCGGGATCTGCGTCATCGTCTGCACGCCGCCGGCGACGACCACGTCCTGCACGCCGCTCATCACGGCCTGCGCGGCGAAGTGCACGGCCTGCTGCGACGAGCCGCACTGGCGGTCGACCGTCACGCCCGGCACCTGCAGCGGCAGCCCGGCCGCGAGCCAGCAGGTGCGCGCGATGTTGCCCGCGAGCGGGCCGATCGTATCGACGCAGCCGAACACCACGTCGTCGTATTCGTCGGCCGGGATCGCGTTGCGCTCGACGAGCGTCTTCAGCACGAAACCGCCGAGGTCCGCCGCATGCACGTGCGCGAGCCCGCCCTTGCGGCGGCCGGTGGGCGTGCGCAGCGCGTCGACGATATAGGCTTGTTTCATCGGTTCGTTTCCTCGAAATCGAAGGTCTGCGCGGGGCCGATCGGCAATGCGTCGCCGAGGATCGCGTCGGCCACGCGGGCCTTGTGGAGCGCGCTGTCGCCCCAGCTGCCGGACAGCGCCCAGATGCGCTTCATGAAGATCTGCAGATCCAGCTCCCACGTGTAGCCGATCGCGCCGTGCACCTGCATCGCGTGGCGCGCGGCCAGTTGCGCGGCCGACATCGCGGCGAGCTTCGCGTGCGACACGAACACCGCGCGCTGCGGGTGATCGTCGGCGATCGCCTGCGCGGCGCGTGCGACCACCGGCCGTGCGAACTCGTAGCGGATGGCGACGTCGGCGAGCAAATGCTTGAGCGCCTGGTACGAGCCGATCGCCTTGCCGAACTGCTTGCGCTGCGCGCTGTAGTCGATCGCGACGTCGAGCACGCGCTGCGTGAGGCCGAGCAGTTGCGCGGCGACCGCGAACGCGCCATGGTCGAGCGCGCGGTTCAGCAGCGGCGCGGCTTCGTCGGCGCTCGCGATGCGGGTGGCCGCCGACGGCTCCCAGTCGAGCGTGAACAGGCGCCGCGACGGGTCGACGCTGTCGACCGTGCGCCATGCGCACTGCGCGGGATCGACGCGGTGCAGCTCGCCGCGGTGTTCGCACAGCAGCGTGTCCGCGACATGCACGTCGGCCGCATACGGGTTCACCGGATGCACGAGCGCGACGCGCGCCCGCCCTTCGGCGATGTCGCGCAGCAGCGCGTCGCGCCAGTCGCTCGCGGGCAGCCGCGCCAGCACGCCGGCCGACACGAGCGCCGTGTCGAGCAGCGGCTCGGGGCTGCCGAAATAGCCGTAGGCCTGCGCGAGCAGCGCCCATTCCGCTTCGGTCAGGCCGAGGCCGCCGTGTGCTTCGGGCACCGACACGGCGGTCAGCCCCTGCGACGCGAACAATGCCCACAGCTCATCCGAGCGCCCGGTCGGCGTCGCCCACAGCTCGCGGATCAGCTCGGGCGTCATCTCGGTCATCAGCAGGCGCTTCACGCTGTCCGCGAGCGCTTCCTGGTCTTCATCGAATACGAAATCCATACGATGTCCGTTCAGTGAGTGTCGCCGGCGCGCTTACGCGCGCGGCATGCCGAGCATCCGTTCGGCGACGATGTTGCGCTGGATCTCGTTGGTGCCCGCGTAGATCGTGCCCGCCTGCGCGAACAGGAAACCGTCGAGCCAGTGGCCGAGCGTCGCGTGCTGCGCGGCCGTCTGCGGGACGACCTCGCCGTGCGCACCGAGGATGTCGAGCGCGGTCTGATGCATGCGCAGGTCGAGCTCCGACCAGAACACCTTGTTGGTGCTCGACTCCGCGCCGATGTGGCCGCCCTTCAGCAGCCGGCTCGCGGTCGCATAGGTCGACAGCGCATACGCCTGCGCGTCCATCCAGGCCTGCACCACGCGTTCGCGCAGCGTCGGATCGCGGTCCGCGCTGTCGCGGTGCGCGAGATACAGGTCGCGCAACGCCTGCGCGGTGCGCTGGAAGCGCGCGGGCGAACGCAGCATCAGCCCGCGCTCGAAACCGGCCGTCGCCATCGCGACCTGCCAGCCGGCGCCTTCGGCCGCGAGCCGGTTCTCGACCGGCACGCGCACGTCGTCGAAGAAAATCTCCGCGAAGCCGGTCTGCCCGTTCAGCTGGCGGATCGGCCGCACCGTGATGCCGGGCGCGGACAGCGGCACCATCAGGAACGTCAAGCCGTGGTGACGCGTCGATTCGGGATCGCTGCGGAACAGCCCGAACAGCCAGTCGGCCCACACCGCGCGGGTCGACCAGATCTTCTGGCCGTTCAGCACGTATTCGTCGCCGATCCGGGTGGCGGTCGTGCGGATCGCGGCCATGTCCGAGCCCGCGTTCGGCTCCGACCAGCCCTGCGCCCACACGTGCTCGCCGGCCGCCATCGCGGGCAGGAAGCGCGCCTTCTGCGCATCCGTGCCGAAATCCATCAACGTCGGGCCGAGCAGGAAGATGCCGTTCTGGTTCACGCGCATCGGCGCATCCGCGCGCCAGTACTCTTCCTCGAAGATCAGCCATTCGATCAGGTCGCAGCCACGCCCGCCCAGCTCGCGCGGCCACGTGACCATGCTCCAGCGGCCCGAGTGCAGCGTGCGCTCCCATTGGCGGTGCGCGGCGAAGCCTGCCTCGGTGTCGAAGCTCGGCAGCCGCTCGCGCGGCACGTGCGCGGCGAGCCATGCACGGATTTCCGCGCGAAACGCCTGCTGTTGCGGCGTATAGGTCAGGTTCATGCGCGTGCCTCCGCGGCGCTGGCGCGTGCGTCGAAATGCGAGTCGCGCTTCTCGACGAACGCGGCGCGCGCTTCCGTCGAATCGTTCGTCATGTATGCCTGCAGCGTGAAGCCCTGCTCCCAGCGGTACTTGTCTTCGAGATCGCCGTCCTCGACGCCGTTCAGCGCCTCCTTCGCGAGCCGCACCATCGCCGGGCTCTTCGCGGCGATCTTGCGGGCGATCGCGAGCGCCGCGTCGCGCAGCGCGTCGCGCGTCACCACCTGCTCGAGCGCGCCGAGCCGGTACGCTTCGGCCGCGTCGATCATGTCGCCGGTGAAGTACATCGCGCGCACCTTCTGCACGCCGAACAGCCGCTGCAGGTGCGCGCCGCCGCCCATCGCGCCGCGGTCGATCTCGGGCACGCCGAAACGCGCGCAGTCGGCCGCGACGACGATGTCCGCCGCGCCGCAGATGCCGATCCCGCCGCCGAGCACGAAGCCGTGCACCGCCGCGATCACCGGCTTCGGATTGCGGTGCACCGCGCGGAACGTCTCGTAGTTGCCCGCGTTGACCGCCACGATCCGCTCCGGATGCGCGGCCAGCTCCTTGATGTCGACGCCCGCGCAAAAGCCGCGGCCTTCGCCGCGCACGACGATCACGCGCACGTCGTCGTCCTCGCCGAGCGCGTCGAGCGCGCGGGACAGCGCCTGCCAGCCGTGCGCGTCGAGCGCGTTCACCGGCGGATGGGCGATCACCAGCTCGGCGATGCCGTCCGCGCGATCGATCCGGAACGGCATCGCGCCGGCCGGTTGATTGGTTGCTGCCATCTCCATTGCCTCCCTGTGATGTTCGTCATGCGGCCTGCGCCGCTGCCGCGCCGCGCAGCGCGGCCAGTGCGTCGAGCCGCTCGCCGGCTTCCGCGACGATTCGCGCGATCAGTGCATCGCACGATTCGATCGCGCCGATCATCGCGGCCGCCTGGCCGCTCGGCAGCACGCCTTCGTCGGGGCGGCCTTCGACGATCGCGCGCTGGATCAGGAACGGCGCGTTCGCGGCCATCAGCGTCTGGCTGGCCGTGTAGTCGTGCGAGCGCAGCGCCTTGATCGCGAGGCCGAGCATGTCGGCCGTGCTCAGCCCGTTCTGGCGCCGCCACGCGTCGGCCGTCTTCAGCGCGAACCACGTGCGGCGCAGCGGGCCGAAGCGTTCGAGCTTCAGCAGGTACGGGTTGTCGATCATTCGTTGCGGCAGCCCGTCGAGCGCGTCCGACACGCGGATGCGCGCCGGGTCGCCGACCGCCACGTAGCGCTCGAGCGTCGCGCGCGGTACCGGCGATTCCGCGCTCATCAGGAAGCGCGTCCCCATTGCGATGCCGGCCGCGCCGTACGCGAGCGCGGCCGCCAGTCCGCGCCCGTCGAAGAAGCCACCGGCCGCGACGACCGGCACGCGCACCGCGTCGAGCACCTTCGGCAGCAGCAGCGTGGTCGGCACCGCGCCCGTGTGGCCGCCGCCTTCCGCGCCCTGCACCGTCACGATGTCCGCGCCGAGTTCGACGGCCTTCGCCGCATGCTTCGGCGCGCCGACGGTCGGCATGCAGACGATGCCGGCATCCTTGAAACGGCGGATCGTCTTCGCATCGGGGCCGCGCCCGTAGCTGACCGCGCGCAGCCGGTGCTCGATCGCGAGATCGACCACCTGCGCGGCGTTCTTCTGGAACATGTGGAAGTTGATGCCGAACGGCCGATCCGTCAGCGACTTCACCTTCAGGATCTCGGCCTCGACCTGCTCCGGTTCGAGCGTCGCCCCGGCCAGGAAGCCGAATCCGCCGGCGTTGCTCGTGGCGGCGACGAGCCGCGCGTCGGCCACCCAGCCCATCGCGGTCTGCACGATCGGGTAGCGGCAGCCGAGCAGGTCGCACAGCGGCGTATGCAGCGGGCCGTGAAGCGTCGTGCTCATGCGACGGCTCCGTTGACGGCGACCGGTGCCGGCGCGTCCGCGCGGTCCGCGCCGTTCGGCTGGCGTTGCGAGCTGGCCATGCTGCGGGCGTCGTAACCGCCGAGGCGGTCGCCGCTCACGAGCTCGTTGTGCGCATGCGCGAAGTGATGCCACGCGAACGCCGCGTCCATCGCCGCGCGCTTGCCTTGCAGTTCCTCGACGTGATTCAGCGCCTGCTTGGTCAGCGTGAGCCCGAGGCGCGGCATCGTCGCGATCTTCGCGGCGATCGCGTAGGTCGCGTCGCGCAGCCGTTCGCGCGGCACCACGCGGTTGACCATCCCCATCTGGTACGCGCGCTCGGCCGGCATCCGCTCGCCGAGAAACAGGAATTCCTTCGCGATGCGCGGATTCAGCTCGTACGCGTGGGCGAAATACTCGACGCCCGGAATCCCCATCCGCACGACCGGATCGGCAAAGAACGCATCCTCCGACGCGACGATCAGGTCGCACACCCACGCGAGCATCAGCCCGCCGGCGATGCACGCGCCCTGCACCATCGCGATCGTCGGCTTCGGCAGGTCGCGCCAGCGCCGGCACATGCCGAGATACACCTCCTGCTCGCGCGCATAGAGGAATTCGCCGCCTGCCTTGTCGACGTGGTCGTACCACAGCGACGCGCGCTCGAACGACTCGTGGATGTCGCGGCCCGGCGTGCCGATGTCGTGACCCGCCGAGAAATGCTTGCCGGCGCCCGCGAGCACGATCGCCTTCACCGCGTCGTCGTGCGCCGCGCGCCGGAACGCCGCGTCGAGCGCATACGTCATTTTCGAGTTCTGCGCGTTGTGGTAGTCGGGGCGGTTCATCGTGATCGTCGCGATGCCGTCCTCGAGCGCGTAGTCGACGACACCGTCGCCGAACGTCATCCGGGTCGCTTCCATGTCGGCCCTCATCCCCGGCGCGGCGCCGGATTGTTGCGCACGATCGTCGCGCGCAGGTTGTGCGGATCGAGCGCGCGCACGATGCGCAGGTCTTCCGCGTTCGGCGCTGCCGTCGTGCCGATGTCCGGCGAGGCAAGCAGCGGGAAACCGGTCGCGTCCTGCACCTCGTCGAAGCTCACGCCCGGGTGCAGCGAGCGCACGCGGATCGCGTGGTCGGGCCCGCCGAAATCCATCACGCACAGGTCGGTGACGATGCTGCGCAGGTCGACGAAGGTCTTCATCCCGGGCAGCCGGCGCGCCGGGTTGTAGCCGACCGTGCACACCATGTCGACTTCGCGTTCGACGAACGTGCGCTTGCCGTGGCCGCTGACGAAGAACGAGTTCGCGTGGTTCGTCGTGTTGCCGGGGAAGCCGCGTGCGCCGAGCAACTGGGTTTTCGGGTGCGCGTAGTCGTCGCCGAGCCACGAAATGTTGGCCTGGCCGAAGCGATCGATCTGCGTCGGCATCACCAGCGCATGGCGGCGCCCGTGCCACAGGCAGTCGAACACGCGCTCGTAGGTCATCCAGCCGCTCGCCTTCACGCGATAGCCGTCGGGGCGCGGGCCGAGCGGCACCGGCTCCTCGACGAGATACGCTTCGCCGTCGGTCAGCATCAACCCGTTGTTGTACGCGAGCCGCGCGAGGCCGGCCGCGAGCCGCGGGCCCGTACCGATGCCGGTCGCCAGCACTTCGCCGTCGTCGCGCCACAGTCGCGCGGACGCGACGATCATCAGTTCCGCGAGGGAATGGTCGAGAGATTCGCTCACAGGCGCTCCTTTACAGAATCGGCAACGGCAGCGTCGTCACGTGCGACAGCCCGCCGACGCCTTCGAGGTACTGACGTTCGTCCTGGCCGACCACGTCGCGCAGGTACGCCGCCGTCCTGGCGTCGTCTTCCGCGCTGGTGCAGTACGCGCGCAGGTGCGGCAGGTCCCAGCCGTAGGCCGGCCCGCACGACGTCGGATGCGCACCACCCGGTGCGTGCACGACGCCCGTGACGAGCGAGCGCTCGAACGGATTGCGGCGCGCGGCGTCGAGGTCGTCGCTCGCGAGCGACGCATCGACCGTTTCCGCCGATACGTAGCAGCGCCGCGCGGCGCGCGCCATCCACGCATCGAAGAACGGATCGGGGCCGTCGATGCGCGTATTGCCCATCCGGTCGGCCGCGTTCACGTGCAGCAGCGCGACGTCGAGTTCGATCGCCGGCATCGCGAGCAGCGTCTCGCCGTCGTCGTACGGCGACTGCACCGTGCGCAGTTGCGGCGCGTGATCGAGCAGCGCGGTGCCGAGCCCGGCGCGCGTCGGCAGGAACGGCAGGCGTGCGGCGGCCGCGCGCAGGCCGAGCTGCAGCATCCCTTCGTCGAGTTCGAGCACGTCGATGCGGCCCTGCTCGCGGGCGCGGCGGAAATGCGGCTCGAGCGGGATCACGTCGAGCGACACGAAGCCGAACACCACCTTGCGCACCTTGCCCGCCGCGCACAGCAGGCCCACGTCGGCGCCGCCGTACGCGACGATCGTGAGGTCCTTCAGGTTCGAGCGCGCGATTTCGCGCACCAGCGCCATCGGCTTGCGCCGCGGCCCCCAGCCGCCGATGCCGATCGTCATGCCGTCGGCGAGTTGCGCGACCACGTCGCGCGCGGACATCGTCTTGTCGAGAGGTTTCATCGTCATCGTGCTGGCTTACCGGTATCCGATGCTGAAATCGTGGCCCCACTGGCTCACCTTCGTGGCCTCGAACACCGCGTGCTTCGACCAGTCGACCGTGAGGCCGCCGAAGCCGTATTCGAGATCGAAGCCGCCGGGGGTCTTCATGTAGAAAGAGATCATCTGGTCGTTGCAGTGCCGGCCGAGCGTCGCGGACATCTTCACGTCGTGCGCGGCGACGCGGTCCAGCGCGCGGCCCACTTCGTCCATCGAATCGACTTCGGCCATCACGTGCACGCAGCCGGACGGCACGGCCATCTCGAACAGCGCGAGGCTGTGATGGCGCGCGTTGCGGCAGTGCATGAAATGGATGCGCTTTTCCGGTTCGGCCGGGTCCGGCGTGAACTTCACGCGGTAGATGTCGGACAGCTCGAAGCCGAGCACGCCGCGCACGAACGCATCGGTCGCGTCGAACTGCGGCGCGGGCAGCACCGCGTGGCCGAGCCCCATGTCGCCGGTGACGAAACGCGCGACGCCCAGCGGCGACACGAAGCGGCGAAAGTCGCAGCGTGCGCCCCAGTACAGCTCGTGGCGGTTGCCGGACGGATCGGTGCACCACGCCATCGCCTGCACGCGGCGCAACGCGGCTTCGTCGCGGCTGGCGCGCACCGGCTCGACGCCGGCGCGCTGCAGCGCCGCGAGCGCGGCGTCGAACGCGGCGCCGTCGGACAATTCCCAGCCCGATGCGAAATAGCGGTCGGCCGCGCCGGGAACGATCACGTAGCGGAAATCGCGCTCGTCCATCTTCAGATAAAGCGCGCCGTCGGGCGCGTCGAGCGCCTGCATGCCCAGCACGTCTTCCGCGTAGCGGCGCCACGCATCGACGCGCGTCGCCTCGACGACGACGTAGCCCAGCGCACGGACATCGATCATGTCGGCCTCCTCCTGGTTCAGAATCCGTTGTTCGTGAAAGGATTCTGGCCGGTCGGAGGTGGCGTTACATCGTCTGTTGGGACGAGAGGACGGGCGGTAAAAGGCGGGGATGGCGGCGCGGAAGCGCGCCGCAGGAGGATTCGGTGCTCGGCGGGTGAAAGGTGGCGGCCGGTCACGGCAGCCAGGGCGGTGCGCTCGCCTGCCGGGCGGTCACCGCCCGCCCCGGCTTCGCGCGACCGGCAGGCCGCCTGCCGCGACGTTACTCGAACGGATTCAGCAACCGGACGCCGGTGCGAGCGAAATCGTCGACGTTGCGCGTGACGACCGTCAAATCGTTGATCAACGCGGTGGCCGCGATCAGCTTGTCGAGTTCGTGCGTCGGATCGGGCACGCGCAAATGCCCCCACATCTGGCCGGTTTCGACATCGACCGGCAGGATGTTCGGCGCATAGCCGGACAGGATCATCGTCAGCCAGGCCTCGAGCGCCGACGCCTGGCTGTGATCGCCGCGATGACGGATCAGGTCGACACCGCGCCGCAACTCGGCCACCGTCACGACGGACAGGTAAAGCGGGCTCGCGTCGGCTTCGGCCTGCCTGAAGAACGCCCGCACGCCGCGGTTGGTTCGCTTGCCCTTCCTGATTTCGCTGATGACGTTCGTATCAATCAAAAACACGCCTGACCTCGCCTGAATCCTGAACACGTTGGAAATCCGCGTCTTCACCCACCTCCGGCATGCTCATCAGCACTTGCGCGAATGTGCGCCGCTTCGGCCGGCCGAGCGCCTCGGCCAGAATGGCTCGATGTTCGGCCTCGGCGCTCCTGCCGTTGGCCGCCGCCTGCTCGCGCAGGCTTTGAACGAGAGTGTCATCCACGTTACGCACCAGAAGATTTGCCATGATTACCTCCATCCAGATTTGCTATCAATGATAGCGTCATGAAGGTAAATTGCAAGCATTGCTATCACCTTCCTGACCGGACGGACCCTGGAGTCGGCGTGAGCCCGTGGCAACGGACGACAGGAATTCGTCCCCCTTCCGCCGCTGGCCCGACGCATCGAACTGCTGTCGCTCAAGGTAAGCCGGAGCGGGACGATCCGGAAGCCGGCCAAATGGCCAGTCGGGTGGCATCGACCACGATGAAGGTCCGGCGGCAAGGAACGGAATTTGCGGCGCGACCCGCCGTTGGCGACATCGGCGACCGATACGCGCGTCGCACCGGTTCGCGCTGAAACATCATGTTGCACAACGAGCCGCGACCGTCGCACATCGTTTGATACCATCGAACGACAAGACCGGCGATCGAACGCCGTGCGAAGCGCGCAGAAGACCTTGCATCGACGCGGACCCTCCGTGCCTGAAATCCCGATCCAAGACACGAGACGCTCTTCAGTGGACCTTGTTACGCCTGCCCTGCAAACCCTGTTCTCCCCGACACCCGACAAACTCTACTTCCCGGCATGCCTGGCGGCCGTGGCGATCATCGCGTGGCGCGTCGCCCGGCACGTGCCGTTCTACCGGGCGGCCGTCGACAAATCGCTGTCGATGCGCTACCGCAATCTCGACGGCTTCCGCGGCATCCTGGCCACCTCCGTGGTGTTCCATCACTTCGCGTGCAACCAGGCATTGCTGTCGACCGGCGTCTGGGGCGCCGGCACCGATTTCCTGCGCAATCTCGGGACGATTCCCGTCGCGATGTTCTTCATGGTCACCGGGCTGCTGTTCTGGGAGCGCGCATGCAGAGGCACGCTCGACGTGCGGACCTTCTTCGTCGGGCGCGTGCGACGCCTCGCGCCGCTCTATCTGTTTTATGCGGCCGTCATCGTCATCTGCACGCTTTACTGGTTTCCCCGCAACGCCGTCGGCGCACCGGTGCAGTTGCTGGCCGATCTGCTCAAGACCGTTTCGCTCGGCTGGTTCGGCGCGTTCCCGATCAACGGAGCGGCGCGCACGCCCTATCTGAGCGGCGTCTGGTGGACCCTCGCGTACGAATGGCGGTTCTACGTCGCCGTTCCGTTTCTCGCATGGTTCGTCGCCACGCGTGCATGGCGCAAGCTGCTCGCGCTCGCGATCGTCCTCGCCTGCGCCGCGCTGTTCGGGCCGCCCGGCGGGATGGCGCTGCTGTTCGCGTTCGGCGCCGTGGCCTACGAGGTGTCGCGGCACCCCGCGATCCGCGCGCGGCTCGCCACGAAGGCGGCGGCGACCGTCGCGCTGCTGATCCTCGCGATGTCGCCGTCGCCAGCCGAACGCTATTCGATCGCAGGCGCGCTGCCGCTGCTTCCGGTGTTCTTCTGCATCGCATGCGGGAACACGTTCTACGGCGTGCTCAAGACCCGCCCGCTCGCGCTGCTCGGCACCGCGAGTTTCAGCATCTACATGATCCACATGGTGATCGTGTACATGATCATTCACGCATTCAACAAGTTCGTGTTCCCGATCAATTCGACCGACGACTCGGGCATCTGGGCGCTCGCGCTCGTCTGCGCGCTGGTTGCCGTCCTGTGTTCGCTGCTCACTTACCGCTACGTCGAGCATCCGTTCATCGCGAAGCGCAACGACGCACGCGCAGCACGCCGCGCGGCCGAACCCGCTCGCGAGCGCCAAACGGTCGCGCCGTGACCGGGCGCGTTCAGAAGCGGTACGAGATGCCGATCTGCAGCACCGGATACCACCGGTAGCGCGACATCATCTGCCGCAGCGAGTCGAGCCCGCTCGCGACCAGTACCTGGCTCTTCGCCGGTCCGGCCGCCGCGGCCAGTTCCGGCGACAGCGTGTACGAACATTTCGGTATCCCGTACGCGACGCCGATGTCCGCGACGAACCCGAGCCCTTTCGACGCCGGTCGATGTCCGTAGCCGATCCCGACATACGGCATCACGGTCGGATAGCGCGCTTCCGCGACCGCGTACATCCCCGGCAGCGCCGGATAGCGCTTGCCGCCGAACACGTAGGTTCCGTTGGTCGGCACCGACACGCCGTGAAGCTCGTCGTCGTTGAAGCGCAGCCCGAGCGTCGCGCGAAAGCCGCTGCCTCGCCACGGGAAGATGTCCGCATAGATGCCGCCCTGGCGCAGCTTCAGGTCGTCCTGATAGCGGTTGCCGGCCACCGTGAAGTCATGCGTCAGATTGATCGCGTTGAAATCCGCGTGCGCGCCCAGTATCGAATTGAAGCTCACGGCCGCGCCGATGCCGACGCCCTGCGTGCCGCCCTGCAGGTAGATTTCCTGCGCGTGCGCGCTCGCGACGAACATCACCGCGACCGCTGCCCATTGGTTCGCTGTCGTTTTCACGGGCGTCTCCCCCGACATGTGCCGGGCACGACGCGACGCACACGCGACCTTCGTCGCGATGCGCGATGCGAACCCCGGCACGACACCTTGCAAGCACGCTTGCTGTTCGACGGATCGGGGACGCGTTGCGCGGTGCGCATGACCGATACGACATGCGCTGCGCAGGCGCCGTGGCACACGGCGCGCGCGACCCGATCCGATTCCCCGTCTGTTTCGATGTCGTTACATGCCGCCGATGCGCGGATCGTTCTGGCGAAATGCGTCTGCGCGGGCGACATCGGGGGAACCGCAAAGGGCGTGCCATGCGGCGCGGACCGAAGCGGAAGAAGCGCTACCCATCGGGACAGGGCGTGGCGCGGATCGCAAACGAGGGGAAATGTTTCAGGAACGTATCCGTATTCGGCGAGCGGCGCCGAAACACGCGAAAGGCGGCCTCTCGCGCCGATCGCGCGATGCAGGCACGACGAGGCCGGACGGCCGTCAGCGCACGTGGATCGCCGTTGCGATCACTCGTGCGCGGAGGAATACGTTGAAAAAGCGTTGCAAAAGTGCGACCTCGTGCCGGTCGCAAGCGGCGCTGATGCGCGCTCGTGCGTGACGAGGCAGGGCAAATACCGATGCGTGCGCATGCATCTGGTCGGCGTCACGCGCAACGGAGATACGCGGTTACAACCCGTACCCGCCCGAGACGTTCAACTGCTGCCCGGTGATGTAACCCGCCCGGTCCGACGCGAGAAACACCGCCGCGCGCCCCACGTCGTGCGCCTTGCCCCAGCGCTTGAGCGCGAGCATCTTCCGCGTCTCGTCGATCCACGCCGGGTCGAACTGGCCCTGCTCGAGCAGCACCGGAAACATCCCGGCCTCGATCACGCCGACCAGGATCGAATTCGCGCGAATGTCGTAACGCCCTTCCTCGCGCGCCAGCCCCTTGACCAGCGCCTCGTTCGCTGCCTTCGGCGCGACCGACAGCCCGTCGCGATCGGGCCAGCGCAGATGGCCGGCCGAGCCGAGCGTCACGAACGAGCCACCGCCCGACGCACGGAAATGCGGCAGCGCGGCTTTCGCGGCGACGAAGAAGCCGATCGTCTCGACGTCGATCGCGCGGCGCCAGTCGTCGTGCGTCATGTCGCCGATATGGCGCTGGTTCACGAATGGCCCCGCCGCCCAGACGACCGTATGCACGCGCCCATGCGCGTCGATCGCCGCCGCGAGCGCGGCATCGACCTGCGCCGGATCGGTCACGTCCACGCAGTGCGTGGTGGCCGCGACGCCCTCGCCGCGAATATCGCGCGCCACGCGCTCGGCGACGTCGGCCTTGCTGCGGTAACCGACCGCGACCGGCACACCGGCGCGCGCGAACTCGAGCGCGACGCCCTGCCCGATGCCGCCGCTGCCACCGAACACGAGTACCGCGCCCGCTGGAAATCCGTTGTCGTTCATGCGTTCATCCCGTTCAGGGTTGTGGCTTCTTCGCTCAGGCCGCCGCCTCGGTCGCCGCGCGCAGCCGATACTTCAGCACCTTGCCGGCCGCGCTCGTCGGCAGTTGCGCGACGAACGTGAAATACCTCGGCACCTTGTAGTTCGCCATGTTGCGGCGCGCCCAGTCGTTCAGTTCGTCGGCATCGGCGTGCGCGCCGGGCCGCAACACGACATAGGCGTGCCCGACTTCGCCGAGCCGCGTGTCGGGCACGCCGACCAGCGCGACCTGCGCGATCGCCGGATGCGCGGCGAGCAGCCGCTCGATCTCCGCCGGATAGCAGTTGAAACCGCCGACGATGAACATGTCCTTGATACGGTCGGTGATCTTCAGATTGCCGTTCGCGTCGACGCAGCCGAGATCGCCCGTATGCAGCCAGCCCGCCGCATCGACGGTCTCGCGCGTGGCGTCGGGCTGATTGAAGTAGCCGCGCATCACGTTGTAGCCGCGCACCCAGATCTCGCCGGTCTCGTCCGGCCCGAGCGGCTCGCCGCCCGGCCCCGCGATGCGCAGCTCGACGTCCGGCATCGGCCGGCCCGACGTACGGGCGACCGTCTCGGCATCGTCGCCCTGGCGGCACAGCGTCGCGAAGCCGCACGACTCGGTGAGCCCGTAGCCGGTCAGCACCGTCTCGAAACCGAGCTCCGCGCGCATCCGCTCGATCAGGCTCGGCGCGATCGCAGCCGCCCCCGTCACCGCGATCCGCAGCGACGACAGATCGCGCGTCGCGCGATCGGGCGCGTCGAGCAGCGCGTAGTACAGCGTCGGCGGGCCGGGCAGCACCGACACGCGGTCGGCGGCGACGCGCCGCAGCACGTCGTCCGGCTGGAACACCAGATGCGGCAGCACGGTCGCGCCGCTCGACAGCGCGGCGAGCCAGCCGGCCTTGTAGCCGAACGTATGGAAGAACGGATTGACGATTAGATAACGGTCGTCCGGGCGCACGCCGGCGATCGCCGCCCACGCCTGCGCGGCACGCAGGTTCTGGCCGTGCGCGGTCATCACGCCTTTCGGGCGCCCCGTCGTGCCGGAGGTGAACATCAGGTCCATCACGGTGTCGGGCGTGACCTGCGCCTCGCGTTCGCGCACCGCGGCAAGCGGCACCGCCGCGCCGCGCGCGAGAAACGCGTTCCAGGTCTCGTCGTGCGCCCCCGAAGGCGGTTCGCCGTCGAACACGACGACGCGCTCGAGCGTCGCCGGCCGATGCGGCGCGAGCATCGCCGGATAGGATTCGCCGAGGAAGGTGCCGCAGCAGAACAGCAGCCGCGCACCGCTGTCGTGCAGGATGCCGCCGACCTCCATCCCCTTCATCCGCGTATTGACCGGCACGAGGACCGCGCCGACGGTATGGATCGCGAGCGCCGCGACGATCCATTGCGGCAGGTTCGGCGCCCAGACCGCGACGCGGTCGCCGGAATCGATGCCGCTCGCGAGCAGCGCGCGGGCCGCGTCGATGCGCGCGGCGTCGAGTTCCGCGTAGGTCAGCCGGCCGTGCTCCGACTCGATCGCCGGATGCGCGCCGTGGCGCGCGGCTGCCCGCGCGATCAGCGCGGGCGTGGTCAGGATTTCGTTGTCCATCGTCATAGATCAGGTTGCCGCGCGCGCCGCCGGCGCGCCACGGCTCAGTCGGGAAACACCACGCGCAGCGCATCGCTCGCGGGCCGCGCGCAACAGGCGAGCGTCCAGCCGGCCGCGATCTCGTCGTCGTCGAGCACGTGGTTGCGGTCGAGCGCGACCGCGCCGCGCTCGATCCGGCACATGCACGCGCCGCATTGCCCCGTCCGGCACGAATTCGGCGCCGGGACGCCCGCGCGCAGCATCGCGTCGAGCAGCGTTTCGCCGGGCGCGCCGTCGAACGCGAATGCGTCGCCGTCGAGCACCGTCTCGATCGCGGCAGTTGCACCGGACGTCGACGTTGCCGGCGCCGCGTCCGCCGGCGCGCCGCCAGCCTGCGCCGGCGCATCGGGCAGCGACGCGAACCGCTCGACGTGCACGCGCGCACGCGGCAGCCCGAGGCCGAGCATCGCGGCCAGCGCGTTCTCCATGAACAGCGCGGGCCCGCAGATGAACGTCTCCTGCTGGCTGAACGGCCGCGCGAGTTCCTCGAGATGGCGCTGTTGCGGAATGCCCTGCACGCTGTCGAGCCAGTGCATCACGCGCAGGCGGCCCGGATGGCGCTGCGCGAGCTGCTGCAGTTCGTCACGGAAAATCACCGCACGCTCGTCGCGATTCGCATAGATCAGCGTCAGCATCCCGCGGCCGTGCACGAGCGCCGATTTCAGGATCGACAGCACGGGCGTGATGCCGCTGCCGCCCGCGAACAACAGCAAATCGGCGTCGAGCGTGCGCGGCGTGAACACGCCGGCCGGCGGCAGCACGTCGAGCGCGTCGCCCGCCTTCACGCGATCGCACAGCCAGTTCGATGCGCGACCGTCACGCACGCGCTTGACGGTGATCTTCGGCGCCGCATCGATGCCGGGTGCGCTAGACAGCGAATAGCAGCGCGCGACGCTCGCATCCGCGCACGGCACGTTCAGCGTCAGGAACTGCCCCGGCCGGTACGCGAACGCGTCGCGCAACGCGGCCGGCACGTCGAACACGAACGAGCACGCGTCGTCGCTCTCGGCAATCACGTCGGCCACGGTCAGCCGATGGAAGCGTGAATCGCTCATGGCCGGTTCCTTGCGTCACGCGGCCGCATGGGCCACCGGCGCGCCGGGTGTCGTATAGGCGCCGTCGAGATAGACGAGCGGATCGACGTCGCCGCTCATCAGCACCTCGCGGATGCGCCCGATGAACACCGTATGCGTGCCGTATTCGAAGCGGCCGTCCTGCTCGCACACGAGGCTCGCCTGCGAATCGCGCAGATACGGCACGCCGTGCGGCGACGTGTGCCAGTCGCCGGTCGTGAAGCGCGCTTCGCCCTTCAGGCGGCCGCTGCAGTCGATCGCGATGCCTTCGTGGCGCGCGGACAGCACGTTCACGCAGAATGGCGCGCCCGCATCGAGCGGCGGATACAGCGACGCGGTGCGGTTGATGCAGATCAGCAGCGACGGCGGATCGGTCGACAGCGAATCGACCGCCGTCGCGGACATCGAGTAGCGCCGGCCGTCGTGCGCGCTGCTGATGACCGTGACCGAACGCGCGAGGCGACGCATCGCGAGCAGCATGTCGGTGCGCAGCGGATGGGGGGTGAGATCGCTCATGATCGGACTCCGTCAGGTTCTGTCGTGGATGGTCGGGCGGACCGCCCGCCGGCGTCGGCCGCGCAGGCGGCCAGGTGATCGGCGGCGAGATACCCGAAGGTCATCGCCGGACCGAGCGTCGAGCCCGCGCCGGGGTAGCTCGCGCCCATCATCGATGCGCTGGTGTTGCCGATCGCATAGAGGCCGTCGATCGGTTCGCCGTCGGCGCGCAGCACGCGGGCGTGCGCGTCGGTGACGAGCCCGCCCTTCGTGCCGATGTCGCCGGCGTCGATCCGCACCGCATAGAACGGCGGCTGGTCGACCGGCCCCAGGCACGGGTTCGGCTGGTTCCGCGGGTCGCCGTAATACGTGTCGAACGCGTTGTCGCCCTTGCCGAACGCTTCGTCGACACCGGTGATCGCGTAGCGCGCCATGTCGCGCAGCGTGGCGTGCAACCCCGCCGCGTCGACGCCGATCCGCGCGGCCAGCGCGTCGATCGTGTCGGCCTTCACGAGCACGTCGCGAAACGCATCCGGGACCCTCGAATCGGGCATCATCGACGCCGGCATGATCGGCCCGCACGGATACTTGCGGCGAAAGCGCGCGTCGAACACCATCCATGCCGGCACGCTCGCGCCGGTGCGCGCATGATCGCGATACATCGCGGGCACGAATTCGGAATACGGCGCGGCCTCGTTGACGAAGCGCCGGCCGAGGCCGTTGACGATCACGCAGCCCGGCAGGTTGCGTTCGACGAACAGCGCGCGCTGCTTCTCCTCGCCCGCGACGCCGACGGTCGGCGCACCCCACACGTGCTCCATCAGCGCCAGCGCGCCGCCGAGCCGGTGACCTTCCGCAATCGCATCGCCCGTGTTGGACGGCGGCGTCGCGCTCCACTGCGTCCGGGTCGGCTGCGGCAGGTAACGTTCGCGCATCGGCTGGTTGCGCTCGAAACCGCCCGCGCCGAGGATCACGCCGCGCCGCGCGGCGATCGTCACCGGCTGTCCGAAGCGCTGCACGCGTACGCCCGTCACGCGGCCGTCCACCTCGAGCAGGTCGCGCATCGGCGTCTCGAGCCACACGGGCACGTGACGGTCGAGCAGTGCGCGACGCAGCCCGCCGATCAGCGCATTGCCGAGCGTCAGGCGCCGGTCGCGCCGCGTGCGGCGGCGCATGCCGACATCGAGCCAGTAGCGGCCGAACTGCGCGATCGCGAGCCGCATGAAACCGGGGCCGCGCGAGAACAGCGTATGCGCTTCCTTCGACGTCACCGCGACGCGCCCGCCGATCAGCGTGCCGGGCGACGGCGGCCGCAGCCGCTCGAACTCGTCGCCGAGCAGCCCGCCGTCGAATGGCAGCGGATCGAGCGCGCGATACCCCGGCATCGCGCCCGGCAGCTTCTGGAAATAGTCCGCATACATCGGCAGCGCCTGATAGCGCACGGGCGTCTTCGATTCCAGATAGCGCAGCATCTCCGGCGCGCGGTCGAGATACGCATCGAGCTTGTCGGGCGTCGAGGCGCCGGCCGTGCACGCGTCGAGATAGCGGCGCGCGGCGTCGCGCGAGTCGGTCGCGCCGAGTTCGGCGATATGGTGATTGCACGGCACCCAGATGCCGCCGCCCGATACCGCCGACGTGCCGCCGTACCGCGCCGTCTTCTCGATCACCACGACGGACAGCCCGTGGTCGGCCGCGCGGCACGCGGCGAGCAGCGCGCCCGCGCCCGAGCCGACGACCACCACGTCGAACGCGTATTGCCGTGCTTGCGTGTCGTTCATCCTGGCCCCGTCAGATGAAGAAATCGGTGTTCTCGCGGCCGAGCATCACCGCGCCGAGGTTCTGGCCGAAGCGGTCCACGTTGTTCGCGTAGTGCGCGCGGGCCGCATGCAGGTCGAGGAAGCGGCGCACCAGCGGATTGCGGTGATAGATGCCGTTGCCGCCCGCATAGCGCAGCAGCGCGTTCGCGGCCTGCGCGCAGCGTTCGGCGACCTGCGCGGACTGGTAGCGGAAATGCACGCGGCGCTCGATCGACACCGCCGGGCCGCCGGTCACCGACGCCATCAGTTCCGCGAAATTGCGCTGGAGCAGCACCTTCATCTCGTCGATCGCCACCGCCGCGTTCGCGCATGCGTGCTGCGCGCCCGGATCGTCGGTCGTCTTCGCGCCGCTGTTGGCGGACACGCTCGTCGCCGCATAGCCGGTGAAATCGTCGAGCGCACCCTGCAGCGCGCCGATGCACGACGTGCACACCGCACGCACGAAAATCTGCGCGAACGGCAGCTTGAACAGCGGCGCGTCGTTGACCGCCAGCCCGGGGCTCGTGCCCATCATCCCGTCGATCGCCTTGTGCGTGCGGTACGCAGGCACGAACGCGTCGTCGACGACGATGTCGTGGCTACCCGTCGCGCGCAGGCCGAGCACGTCCCAGTCCTGCTCGATCCGGTAGTCGGCTTTCGGCAGCAGGAAGGTGCGGTATTCGGGCGGCTGGCCGGCCTCGGCCGGCGGCACCAGCGCGCCGAGGAACACCCATTCGCACAGTTCGCTGCCGCTCGAGAACTTCCAGTGGCCCGACAGCCGGAAGCCGCCGTCCACCGGCGTCACGCGGCCGACCGGCATGTAGGTCGACGCGATCAGCGTCGCCGGATCGTTGCCCCACACGTCCTGCTGCGCGCGTTCGTCGAACAGCGCGAGCTGCCAGTTGTGCACGCCGACCACGCCGTACACCCACGCGGTCGACATGCAGCCGCGCGCGAGCGCCATCTGGATCTCGAAGAAGGTCTGCGGATCGAGCTCGTAGCCGCCGTAACGTTTCGGCTGCAGCACCTTGAAGAAGCCGGCGGCCTGCATGTCGGCGATCGTCTCGGCCGGGATGCGGCCCTGCGCTTGCGCGTGCGCGGCGCGGCCGGCCAGCGTCGGCGCCAGCGCCTCGGCCCGGGCGATCAGCGTGGCGGCCAATGCGTTCGAATCGTTGTCGCGATGCACGAATGTCTCCTGTGGAACGGGGGCGGCGCCGCGGCGCCCGCCCCGCTCCCGTTCAAAGTTGTTCGGCGCGGCCTGGCCGCGGGCGATGCTCGCCACCACCGATGGTCAGCTTCGCGCGAGCGCGCCGCATCGTCCGACCGGACGACGGGCGCGGCCCGGTGCATCACGCGCAGGCCCGTTCCTTCTCGCGATTGAAGAACGGAATCACGTGCTCGCCGATGTTGCGGATCGTCTCCATCTGCGCTTCGTGCGGCACCGTACCCATCTGGCACAGGAACAGCACTTCGTCGACACCGGCTGCCTGCAGGCGGCCGACATAGCCGATGCAGTCGTCCACCGTGCCGTACGCGTGGTTCGGGTTCATCATCGCGAGCGCCGGGTCGGCGAAGTTCACGACGACTTCCTCCGACGCGAAGCGCGAGCGGATCACCATCTCGCCGGTGTCGGCCTGCACGAGGTCGTCGCCCCACTTCGCCGGGTCCGGCCGCTCGCCGCCCGTGTACCAGTACGCGAGCGATTCCATGAAGTAGCGCTGGCCGCGGATGCCGATCTTGCGGGCCGCCTGGCCGTCCGCCATCACGACCGTCGGGCACAGCGCGGCGAGGTGCTGCGTCGGGCGGAAGCCGACCTGGTCTTCCGGCTTGCGGTTCGCCCATGCGTCGCGGTACACCGCGTTCTTCTTCGCGACTTCGTCGGGGCCGCCGAAGCCGAGCACCAGCGCGCCCATCCCGCGCTGGCCGGCGCGCAGCAGCGCGTCGGTGTTGGTGCATGCGAGGTACATCGGCGGGTGCGGGTCCTGGAACGGCTTCGGGTGGATCGGGCGCTTCGGAATCTTGATGTACTGGCCGTCGTGCTCGATCTCGTCCTGCACGAACATCTTCGGCACGAGGTACATCGATTCGTCGATCATCGGCTGCAGCGCGTCGAGGTCGTAGCCGAACGCGCCGGCTTCCTGCTGGCTGCCGCCCTTGCCGACGCCGAAATGCACGCGGCCACCCGACAGGATGTCGAGCAACGCGACCCGCTCGGCCACCTTGATCGGGTGATTCATCGCCGGCGGCAGGCACACGACGCCGTGGCCGAGGCCGATGCGCGTCGTGCGGCCGGCCAGGTACGCGAGGAAGGTTTCCGGCGCGCTCATGTGCGCATAGTTGGTCAACGACGTGTGTTCCACGCACCAGATCGTGTCGAAACCGACCTGCTCGGCGAGCAGCGCCTGTTCGACCGTTTCCTTGAACACCCGGTGGTCGCCCTCGCGCGACGCGTCGGTGGTCTGGGCTTCGTAGATGAGGGAAAACTTCATTGCGTGCGTCTCCATGTCTGTTGGACGAATCGGGGTCGCGCAGGCCGCCCGCACGATACGGACGAATAGCGACGGTCCACGAATGGGAGTGTCGGCGCGCCGGCTGGCGCGGGCATCATCTGTTCGGAGTAGCCGGACGCCCGCGGCGACAGAGGGGTTTCACGGTCATCCGATCGGACTGCGTGAGCACGCGAGCGGCGCGCTAGCATCGGACGACGGCGCATTGCACGCCGCCCACATCAAGACAAGGGAGAACCGGGATGAAGGTATCGATGCTGCTGTATCCGGTCGACGACATCGACACGGCGTTGCCGCTGTTCGTCGACGGGCTCGGCCTGAACGTGAAGTTTCGCGACGGCGACCGTTATTGCGCGCTCGACGGCGGCCCGCTGACGATCGCGCTGGTCGCGGGCGACGAGCAGATCGTCGAGCGCGCGGCGCTCACGCTGCGCGTCGACGAGGACGACGACCTGTATGCGGCGATGGCGCGGGTCGTGAAGGCCGGCGCATCGGTGCGCGTGCCCGTGCAGGCCGGACCGCACGAATACCGCGCGGTGCTGGAGGACAGGAACGGCGCGTTGCTGGTGATTTCGCAGAAACGGTCGGCATGACGATGCACGGCGCGGTCGCCGGATGCACGCGCGCCGGATGCCGCGCGGGCGTAGCCGGCGTCACGCGTCCGCGCCCGACGCGCGCAGATCGCTGGTTTCCAGCAGCTCGAGCAACGTGCCGGCCGGCTGGCTGAGCCGCTTCGCGGCCAGCGCGATGAATTCGACGTCGGGCAGCGCGGGCAGCCCGTCGCCGTTCACGGGCGGCGCCAGGCCGCGCGCGGACAGGTACTGCGACGTCGCGGTCAGCCCGAGCCCCGCGCGCGCGGCCGCGATGCAGCCCGGCTGGCTGCTGCTCGAACACACGACTTCCCAGCCGATGCCCTTTTCCGCGAGCGCATTCAGCACCACCGCGCGCGTGACGCTCGGCTCGGCCACCAGCACGAGCGGCAGCGGGCGCTCCAGATCGACGACGGTGCCCGGCCGCGCGACCCATTCGAGCCGCGCGCGCAGCAGCGGCGTGCCGCGCCGTTCGCCGAGCCGCCGCTTGCCGATCATCAGGTCGAGCGCGCCCGCGTCCATCAGTGCGTAGAGCCGGCTCGTCATGCCGGTGGTGATTTCCAGCGCGACATCGGGATGCGCGGCGCGGAACCCGGCCAGCACCTCCGGCAGCGCGACGAGCGCGAGATCGTCCGACGCGCCGAGCCGCACGCGCCCCTGCAGCCGCGGCTTGCGAAATTGCGATTCGGCGCGGTTCAGCGCCTGCAGGATCACGTTCGCATGCACGAGCAGCGCCTCGCCGTCGGCCGTCATCGCGATCGAATGGGTATCGCGCACGAACAGCCGGCGGCCGACGCTCTCTTCGAGGCGACGGATGTGTTCGCTGACGCTCGACTGGTTGAGCCCGAGCTGCCGGCCCGCTTCGGTGAAGCTGCGGCAGTTCGTGACGGTCGCGAACGTCTTGAGCCAGACGGGATTGAGCATCCCGCATTGTCATCGTCATTTCCGATGACAGTCAATGCCTTGAGGCGGCTTCCCGATGACCAGCGGAATCGGTACCATCGAGCGCTCGACGTCCGGCACGCGCCGCGCGACCGCGCAGCGGCGCCGCCTGCCGGACCTTCGCCCCACCGATTTCGCCATGTCCCGGGAACCCACACACTCCGCGCTGCTCTGGATCGTCGCCGCTGCGTTCTTCATGCAGTCGCTCGACACGACGATCGTCAACACCGCGCTACCGTCGATCGCCCAAAGCCTGCAGGCGTCGCCGCTCGCGATGCAGCCCGTCGTGGTCGTCTACACGCTGACGATGGCGATGCTCACGCCGGCGTCCGGCTGGCTCGCCGACCGGTTCGGCACGCGCCGCGTGTTCTCGGTCGCGATCCTCGTGTTCGTGCTCGCGTCGATCGGCTGCGCGGCGTCGCATACGCTCGGCCAGTTGGTCGTCGCGCGCGCCGTGCAGGGCATCGGCGGCTCGATGCTGCTGCCGATCGGGCGGCTCGCCGTGCTGCGTCGCGTGCCGGGCGAACAGTACGTCGCGGCGATCGCGTTCGTGTCGATCGCCGGCCAGCTCGGCCCGATCGTCGGGCCGACGCTCGGCGGCTGGCTCACGCAGGCGATTTCGTGGCACTGGGTGTTCATCGTCAACGTGCCGGTCGGCGTGGTCGGCTTCATCGCCGTGCAGCGCTACCTGCCGCACGACCAGGCGACGCAGCCGCCGCCGTTCGACTTCGTCGGCTGCGCGCTGCTGTCGGCCGCGATGATCGCGCTGTCGCTCGCGATCGACCCGCCGATGTCCGCGCACCGCGCCGCGTGGGCGGCCGCGCTCGCGGTGCTCGGGCTGGCAAGCGCGCTCGCGTACCTGCCGCACGCGCGGCGACGCGCGCAGCCGCTGTTCCGGCTCGGGCTGTTCCGCGAGCCGAACTTCGGGTCCGGGCTGCTCGGCAACCTGCTGTGCCGGATCGGCACGAGTTCGGTGCCGTTCATGCTGCCGCTGTTGATGCAGGTGCAGCTCGGCTATACGCCGCTGCAGTCGGGGCTGATGATGCTGCCGGCCGCGATCGCGGGCGTCGTCGCGAAACGGTGGATCGCGCCGCTCGTGAAGCGCTTCGGCTATGCGACGTTTCTGGTCGTGAATACGGGGATCGTCGGCTGCGCGATCGCGGGGTTCGCGCTGGTGTCGGCGCGGCCCGCGCCGGTGCTGGAAGGCGTGCTGCTGATCGTGTTCGGCGCGGCGAATTCGATGCAGTTCGCGGCGATGAACGGCGTGACGCTCAAGGGGCTGTCGCATGCCGACGCCGGCAGCGGCAACAGCCTGTTCACGATGATGCAGATGCTCGCGATGGGTCTGGGCGTCTCGATCGGCGGCGGGCTCGTCAACCTGTTCGCCGCCTATCGCGGCTCGATGGCGCACGGGTTCATGCTGTCGTTCGCGTGCATGGGCGCCGTGACGCTGCTGTCGTCCGTCGTGTTCCGGCGGATCGATACGGCCGCGCCGCCGGCCCATGCGGCGGCGCGCCCTTCCGCGTGATCGCGGCCGTCAGTTCACCGGGCGGCGCTCGACGACGCGCTTGAGCACCCAGCGGATCGACGAACCGTCGGCCGGCGGCTGCGCGACGCGATATTCGTCGACTTCGAGCGTGTACAGGTAGCCGGGCTGGTACGCAAAGCCTTCGATACCCGCGTACCACAGGCTCCACGGCTCGCCCGGGCTGCCGCGCACCTGCAGGCACTCCATCGGCGCGACGCCCGTGCAGCGGGCGGACTGCGGCGCGACGTAGACGGTCCGGGTCACGGGCTTGCCGTCGGCCGGGCGGGCCGCGGCCGGCGCGGTCGCCGCCGCATCGGTCTGGCATCCGGCGAGGAGCGTGCTGCCGGCAAGGATGGCCGCGCCAAGCAGCGTTCGGGAGGGGCGAATCATCTGATGTTCCTCTGGGAGCGTTGGAGGGCCGATTAGACGAGCCGCCCGGCGCGAAAGTTCACAAATACCTTACAAAACCGGTTCGACCACCCTCATTTATGGGATGTCGCGCGCGCGCCGATACGTTACCGTGTTCCGGTTCCGCTCTGCGCAGCCGCCGGCGGTCCGCACGTGCACGCCGAGCGCATCGCGACCCGGCGGCCGCAACAGGAGACAACCCGAATGACCACGGCGACCGCGGCCCTGCCGCCGCATCTTGCCCAGTCGAAACTGACGCTCGAGCAGTTCGACGCCTTGCTCACGAAGATCTACGAAGGCCCGCTCGAGGACGTCCCGTGGGGCGGCGCGCTCGAACAGATCCGCGTGCACCTGCACGCGAACTACGCGACGATGATCCTGCGCTGGCCCGCCAGCGGCCATGCGGGGCTGATGATCAATGCGTCGGAAAACAGCGCGCCGCTGCCGGGCGTCGCGTCGTACAACAGCTACTACTACGCGCTCGACCCGTTCGTGAACCTGCCGACCGATCGCGTCGTCACGGTCGACGAGTTGCTCGGCGCCGGCGTCTGGCGCAACAGCGCGATGTATGCCGAATTCCTGAGGCCGCTCGACGTCGGCCATCTGATGGGCGCCGACCTGCGCACGCACGACGGCGTCGAGTGCCGCTTTCGCGTGTGCCGTTCGCATCGCGACCACGCGTTCTCGGCGACCGACAAGGCCGTGTGCAACGCGCTGCTGCCGCACCTGAAGCGCGCGGTGCGGCTGCACGCGAAGTTCGGGATGGTCGAATCCGAGCGCACGTTGTATGCCAGCACGATCGACCGCATGCTCGTCGGCACCGCGATCCTCGACGAGCGCGGCGCGATCATGAAGACCAATTCCGTCGCCGACGAGATCTTCGCCGAATGCGACGGCCTGCGCGTGCGCGGCGGCGCGCTCGAAGCGTCGTATCCGCTGGAGGACCGCAAGCTGCAGAAGCTGATCCGCCAGGTGCTCGCGGAACGCACGGGCAGCACGCCGTCGGTCGCGCACGCGATCGCGGTGCCGCGCCCGTCCGGCAAGCCGCGGCTCGGCGTGCTGATCCGCGCGGTGCCGCTCAGCGAGTGGTCGGAGGACAATCCGCGCCGGCCGGCGTGCGCGATCTTCATCCGCGATGCCGAGCGCAAGTCGCAGGCGTCGCACGAGATCGTGCGCAAGCTGTTCGACCTGACGCCGGCCGAGACCGCGCTGGCGCTCGCGCTCGTCAACGGACAGACGCTCGAGGAAGCGGCCGACGAGCTGGCGATCAGCAAGAACACCGCGCGCTCGCATCTGCGTGCGATCTTTTCGAAGACCGGTGTCACGCGGCAGGCAACGCTGGTGCGGCTGTTGTTGAACAGCGTGCTGTCGCTGGGGTGAAGCGTTCGCCGCAATGCCGCCACCGCCGAATCCGCCTAGTCCGTTTCAACGTCGAAGCATCGGCGCAGCCCGCCTAACCTGTCCGTCCGACCCGCGCTTCAGGAGACAGGAATGGAACGCTTCGCAGGACAAGTCGCCGTCGTGACCGGCGCGGCGACCGGCATCGGACGCCAGGCCGCGCTGTGCTTCGCCGAAGCCGGCGCGCAGGTCGCGCTGCTGGACACCGCCGTGGCGGCCGCGGAAGACACCGCGCACGAGATCGAGCGCCTCGGCGCGAAGGCGATCGTGCTGCGCACCGACGTGTCGCGCGACGCCGACGTGCGCCATGCGATCGACACGACGGTCGACACCTTCGGCCGCCTCGACCTCGCGTTCAACAACGCGGGCATCGCGCCGCGCGGCGCACCGGCCGCCGAATTCGACGAGGACGAATGGGACCGCACGATCGCGGTCAACCTGAAAGGCGTGTGGCTGTGCATCCGGCACGAATGCCGGCACATGCTGCAATCGGGCGGCGGCGCGATCGTCAACACGTCGTCGATCATGGGGCTCGTCAGCGGCCCCAGGCTCGCCGCGTATTCGGCGTCGAAAAGCGGTGTCGTCGGCCTCACGAAAGCGGTGGCGCTCGACTATGCGAGCCGCGGCATTCGCGTGAACGCCGTGTGCCCCGGCGGCATCGCGAACACGGCGATCACCGACCGGCCGGACAACCGCGCCGACATGGCGCGGCTGATGCAGGCCACGCCGATGGCACGGCTCGGCGAGCCGCGCGACGTCGCGGAAACGGTGATGTGGCTGTGCTCGCCCGCCGCACGCTTCGTGACCGGCCAGGCGATCGCCGTCGACGGCGGCTTCACCGTGTGGTGATCGTGTACCATCGGCGCTTCCCGATACGCTTTGGCGCGCTGCCTTCGTCCGCCCGGCCACGCCCGCGCGGTTCGCGCAGCGCGTTTCCTTCGCATGACCTCATCCGCTTCGTCCGACGACACCGCGCTGCGCCCGCTGCCGATCGATACGCTGGCCGTGCCGGCCGCGCTCGACGGACGCACGGGCACCAACCGCTCGGGCAGCGCGCATCCGCAGATCGCCGCGACCCATGACCTCGACGCCGTGCGCGCCTGGCTCGCGCGCTTCGTCGATACGCCGGCCACGTTCCAGAACTACCGCAAGGAAGCCGAGCGCCTGCTGTTGTGGGCCGTGATCGCGTGCGGCAAGCCGCTGTCGTCGCTCACGCACGAGGATCTCGTCGTGTACCGGCAATTCCTGCTCGCGCCCGCGCCGGCCGAGCTGTGGTGCGCGAACGGCGGCCGCAAGCATCCGCGCGACGATCCGCGCTGGCGGCCGTTTTACGGGCCGCTGTCGGCAGCCAGCCAGCGGCAGGCGCTGGTGATCCTGAACGTGATGTTCTCGTGGCTCGTGCAGGCCGGCTATCTGGCCGGCAATCCGCTCGCGTTGTCGCGGCAGCGGCAGCGCCGGCCCGCGCCGCGCGTCACGCGCCATCTCGGGCAGCCGCTGTGGCAAGCGGTGAAGGATGCGATCGCCGCGATGCCGCGCGACGATGCACGCGCCCGCTTCCATGCGGATCGCGCGCGCTGGCTGTTCACGTTGCTGTATCTCGGCGGGCTGCGCATCACCGAAGCGGCCGATACGACGATGGGCCGGTTCTTCTGCCGCCGCGATGCGGACGGGCACGAACGCTGGTGGCTCGACGTGACGGGCAAAGGCGGCCGGCAGCGGCTCGTGCCGGCCACCGACGAGATGATGACCGAGCTGGCGCGCTACCGGCGTGCGCACGGCCTGCCCGCGCTGCCGGTCGACGGCGAGCCGACGCCGCTCGTGCTGCCGGTCGGCCAGGCGCGCAAGCCGCTCACGCGTGCGGCGCTGCACCGGATCGTGAAGCAGGTGTTCCGGCACGCGGCCGACCGGCTGCGCGCGAACGGTGAAGCTGGCGAGCACGCGGCGCGCGTGCTCGAACAGGCGTCCGCGCACTGGCTGCGTCACAGCGCGGGCTCGCACATGGCCGACGGCCGCGTCGATCTGCGGCTCGTGCGCGACAACCTCGGCCATGTGTCGCTCACGACGACGAGCCAGTATCTTCACGCGGACGACGACTGGCGCCATCGCGAGACGCAAGCGAAGCACCGGATCGGGTGGGACTAGACTGCGTTGCGCCGCTCGACGGACGAGGTCGATCCCGCCGAGATCCGCCGTGGCTGCGGCACTTCGCATCGCCGCTTGCTCCGGCGCGTCGATCCCGCCGCGCGACACGTCGACACGCTTGCCGTGTCAGTACACCGCCACCCAGTGCCCGGGCACCCACGCCCAGTGATTGCCGGCCCACCGGTAATGCCCCTTGGCCCAGCGATAGCCGGGTGCGGGCGGTGGCGGCGCCACCTCGGCGACGGGCGCGGGCTGCGGCGGCCGCACGGGCTCGACCACGCACGCGGACATCAGCACGGCGCTCGCGCTCACCAGCATGGCGAGCGAAACAGACCGGATCTTCATTGTCGATGTTCCCTGTTGTGTCATCGGTTGTCGGCCGATCGCGGCGACACGACGCGTCACGCGGCTGCGTGAATCAGGCCGCTCATCGGCCGTGCCGCACCGCTTTCCGCGAACAGCGCGGATGCGGTGCGGCGCGGGTCGAGCCGCAGGCTGTCGGCGGCGGCGCCCGCGATCAGCGCATCGAGCGACGCAGTCGGCTTCAGGTCGCGCCCTTCGTACAGGTCGCCCGGCCGCAGCCCCGGCCAGTCGGCGATCACGCGGCCACCTGCCACCGCGCCGCCCGCGAGCATCGCGACCGACGCCTGCCCGTGATCGGTGCCGCCCGTGCCGTTCACCGCGGCCGTGCGGCCGAATTCGGTCGCGACCAGCACCGTGGTCTGCTGCCACGCGGGCCCGAGGCCGTCGCGCAACGCGGCGAGCATCGTGTCGAGCGCCTTCAACTGATTCGCGAGCCGCGCGTTCTGCGCGCTATGGGTATCCCAGCCGCCCGTCTCGATCATCGCGATCCGCGGGCCGTCGTCGCGCGCGAGAAACGTCGCGGCGAGCTTGCCGACGCCGGCCGGGTCCTGTCGCGCATGCGCGTCGCCGGCGAGGCCGCGTGCTTCCATCGCGGATTGCCACAACGGGCCGAGCTGCGCATCGGCTTCGTAGAGCGCCGACACGCGCGTGAGCAGATCGTCCGGCGCGGCCGGCAAACCGGACGGCGCATACGACGCGGCCTGCACCGCGCCGCGCAGCGCGAGCGGTACGGTCGGCGCGAACGCGATTGCGTTGTCGCGCGTCGCCGGCAGCAGCGCGGCGAGCCGGTTCAGCCAGCCGTCCTTGACCTGGTACGGCGCCCGGCCGCCCGTTTCGAGCACGTTCTGGCCGTCGAAATGCGAGCGGTCGCGATACGGCGACGCGATCGCATGGACGAACAGCGCCTGACCGTCGCGGTACATCTGCGCGGTTTGCGCGAGCGACGGATGCAGCGCGAACGTGCCGTCGAGCCGCGTCGCGGCCGTCGTGTCGATCGCGAGCGGGCCGCGCAGCGACGCATACGCGGGCTCCGCATACGGGACGACGATGTTCAGGCCGTCGGCCGCGCCGCGCTGGATCACGAACACGAAGCGCCGGTCGGTCTCGACATTCGCGAACACGAGCCGCGGCGCGACGAGCATCGCGCCCGCGCCGGCCGCGGCCACACTGAGGAATCGTCGGCGGGACAGTGCCATGGTCATCTCCGTTGGAAATCGGGCGAAACGAGCAGCAGTGCGAGCGACGTCGTCGCGCTTTCGGCGCGCGCGAGCGCGGTCGCGGTCGGCGCGCTCAGCGAACCGGCGAGCAGCGTGTTGCCGAGCGTGCGCGGATCGAGCCGGTCGCCCGTGCGTGCGGCCAGACGCTGCGCGATCTCGACGCGGCGCACCAGCGCATCGGGCGCGGCCCAGCTCGCGGCGACGTCGTCGTAGCCGGCCGGCGAACCCGGCCGCCACACCGGCTGGCCGAGCTGGGCGAGCAGCGGCGCGGCCTTGAGATCGCCGGTGTCGCGCCAGCCGAGCCCGCGCAGCGACGACACGGCCCACTCCCACGGCGTCTTGAACTTGCGGTTGACCGGCGACCACGCGTCGGGCGCGTCGACGAGCGCGCGATAGACGGTCGGCAGGTCGCCGCCGCTCGCATCGAAGGCGCGCGCGAGCCGCTCGGTCAGCGCGGGCGGCGGATTGTCGGCGACGACATGACGGGCGAGCTGGAACGCGACGTGTCGGCCGGTCGCCGACGATCGCGCGAGGTCGCGCAGGATCGCGCGCGCCTGCGCTTCACCCGGTTGATCGTAGGTGCGCCCCATCACCGTGCGCGTGCCGGGTTCGTGCAGATTCGGCCGGAACACGAATGCGCCCGGCGCCGCAT
This sequence comes from Burkholderia sp. 9777_1386, assembly GCF_015712265.1. Taxonomy (NCBI): domain Bacteria; kingdom Pseudomonadati; phylum Pseudomonadota; class Betaproteobacteria; order Burkholderiales; family Burkholderiaceae; genus Burkholderia; species Burkholderia sp. 9777_1386. The sequence goes on from NZ_JACCQB010000034.1 coordinate 36,526, forward strand.
CGCCCGGTTGCACCCCGCGCCCGCCGGCGATGCTCCAGCCGGTCAGCGCGCGGGCGAATTCCGTCACGTCGGCCTGCGTGTAGCCGGTGCGCACGCCGAGTGTGTGCAGCTCCATGATTTCGCGTGCGAGGTTCTCGTTGAGCCCGCGCTTCGCGGACGGATCGCGTGCCTGCGCACGCAGTGCGGCCGGGCTGTCGGGACCGACCGAGCGCGCCTGGTCGAGGAACACCTGCATCGCGGGATGCTGCTCGACGGCGACGAGCATGTCCTCGAAACGGCCGAGCACGTGCGGACGGATCGCGTCGCGTTCGAATGCGCCCGCGTACGCGGCCACCTGCCCCTTGTCGACCGACACCGCGAAATGATTCGCCCAGAAATGCACGAGACGCTCGACGAACGGCGTGGACGTGTTCAGCGCGCTGTTCATGCGCGCGGCGACGGCGCCGCGATACGCGTCGTAGCCGTCGCGGCGGATCGACTGCGCGGTGGCGCGCTTCGCGGCCGCGTCGTCGCCCGTCATCGCGTTGCGGGTGTTCGCGAAGCGCGTGGCGAGCGTGACCGCGTCCGGCTCGCCGGCCCATGCGGCGGGTCGCGCATCGTAGCGGTCGAACTGGGCGAGCAATGCGGCCTTCGGGTCGGCGGGAGGGGCTTCGTCGGCGCGCGCGCCGAGACCGAAGCGGTTCAGCGCGATCGCGGCCGGCGTGGCGTCGTTCGGGTGGTCCATGACGGGCTCTCTTGCGGTGCGTATTCACGTTCAACGCAAGCACGCCGGGAAATCCGTCGCGGGGCGGGAAAATATTTTTTGCTGTGGAAGCGCCGGGCGGAAATCGCGCAACACGGCGGCGTGGATCGTCAGCGGACAACGACCGCGCGATTCGCCGGAACCGGCGCACGCATGACGCACGAGCGGCGCACGAGCGGCGCGCAGATCGCGCGCCGCCCACGCGCGGCTTACTCGCTCGTCGACGCGTCCGGTTTCTTCTGCAGCCTCGGCGGCAAACGCCAGTTGCCGCTGTGCTGCAACCCGTCGACGAACTTCGCGCGCTCGTCGGGCGTCAGCGTCGCCGCGAAATCGACGACGCTGCGCTCGACCTGCGCACGCATCGCAGTGTCGGCCGCGCGCGTGCGGTCGAGCGCCGCATCGATCGCCGCGCGATCGAGTTGCGGCGCGGCGAGCAGGTCCAGCACGGTGATCCGGCCGTCGCGCCCTTCGCGCGCGAAGTCGCGACCGCTCTTGCGAGCCGCCTTCAGCGCCGCGGCGAATTCGCGCTGCCGCGCATCGGGCAAGCCGTCCGCCGCGAAACGCAACGCGGTGCGCGATGCGGGCGCGCCCGCCGCGTGCCCGTCGCGGTGAGTCGAGAACCATTGATACGCGCCGCCGCCGATCGCGCCGAGCATGAACACGTTCAGCACGACCGAGCCGACGAGGGTGAATTTCCAGCCGCGTTCGGTCATTCGTCACTCCCGTCCACGCTCGGACCGCCAAACGTCGTCGTCAGATAGCCCGGCTCGTGCTGCGCCGGCGACGCGCTGCCGAGCATCAGCATCGACACGGCCACCGCCCCCGCGAGCGCGCCGGCCAGGCCGACGCCCGCGAACGCCGCGCCCGACCACCATACGGCGCCGCGCCGGCGGGCGCGCTGCGGCGCGGGCGCCGTCGCGACGATGCGCTCGACGAGCGCCGGCGCCGGAGGCGCGACCGTGTCGTACGCGAGCCACGCATCGAGGTCGGCCGCATCGTCGAGCGCCAGCAGCGCTTCGCGCGGGTTCGCGTGCGCCCACGCCTCGGCGGCCGCGCGCTCGCCGGCCGGCCAGCGCCGCGCGTCCGAGCCGTACGCGGCGACGATGGTACGAAATCGTTCGGGTGTCATCGCTTGTCCTCGCTAGGTGGGTCGCCGGCCAGTTGCGCGCGCAGGTTGCGCCGCGCACGGGCGAGCAGGCTTTCCAGCGCATCGACGGTGATGCCCATCAGGTTGGCCGCTTCCACGTTCGACATGTCCTGATAGTACTGGAGCACCAGCGCTTCCCGCTGCCTCGGCGGCAACGCGGCCAGCGCCTGCCGCACGCGCGCATCGCGCGAACGCAGTTCCGCATGCGCGGCCGGCTCCGGTTGCGGGTCGGGCACGTCGGGCAGCGTATCGACGGGCGCCTCGCGCCGGCCGCGCAACCGGTCGTAGCACAGGTTCAGCACGACGCGATGCAGCCACGTGTCGAAGCGGGCTTCGCCTTCGCGCCAGCGCGGCGCCTGGTTCCAGATTCGCAGGAACGTCTCCTGTGCGACGTCCTCGGCTTCGCTCCGGTCGCCGAGCATGCGCGTCGCCAACGCGAGCAGCCGCGGCAGCTTGCGCGCGACGAGCACGCGCACCGCCGACGCATCGCGCGCGCCGACGCGTGCGACGAGTTCCGCGTCCGGATCGCGGTCGCCGCGATCGCTCAACGCCGCCTGCTCCGTCGCGCGGCGCGTGCGCGCCGCACTGTCACGGCGGCGGGACCCGCCGCCCGGCTGAAGCTCATCGTCGTGCTCTCCTTGCATGCGTCGGGCCATCGCCGGACGGCGCCATGCCGACGGTGCGTCGACGCCGCGCGCGTCGCGCCCGGCATCGCACACGGTGCCGGCCGAGCCGGATTCATCGACATCCGGTTCGCGCCGCATGTCGATCCTCGCAGCCCGCCACGCGAGCGTGGGCCGGCGCGCTCAATATACGACGACCGGCGCGGGCCGGTAATACACCGGACGGGCCGGCACCACGACGCAGCCGGCCAGCGCGATCGCCGCGGCCGCCAGTATCACGATGATTCGAAAAGGCATCGCTTCGACTCATGATGTTGCGTGAAAAATCCGCTGCGCCGGCATCGCGTGCCGCGCGGCGGCCTGCACGTCAGGCCCAGTGGCCCGGCACCCAGCGCCAGGCCGGGCCGCGCGCGGCCCAGTGTCCGGGCACCCAGTGGTAACCGACCCGCACCACTTGCCAGTGGCCCGGAATCCACACGTAGCGGCCCTGCCGCCAGTGCCAGTGGCCCTGATCCCATACGTAACCGGCACGCGGCGCCGGCATGACTTCGACGCGCGGCGGCGGCGGCGCGTGAGGCGCGACGATGACGGCCTGCGCGAATACGGCGGACGTCGCGAGCGCAGCCAGGCATCCGACGGCCAATCGCAATGGAACGGAAAGTTTCATGAAAGACTCCGAAATAACGGGCATCGACCGGAAGCGGTCGTTCATGCGTTAAACGGAGCGGACGGGAGAAATCCGTCGCGGTATCGGCAAATAAATTTCGGAGAAAGTGAACGGGCGCGGGAGCGGACCGGCAGCCACGACGCGCGCCTCTGCACATCGGCGGCCGCAGGCGCAGGGTTGCGGCACTGTCACAACGCGGCAAAACTGCCCTTCGACAATGCACGCGACCGGGATCCCGCTCGTTTCCGGCCCACGCCCCGGCCGTGCGCGCGCATGGCCGCGCGGTTCCGCGTCTCGCGCCCCATCAACGAAAAACACCGACCATGTCGAACCAGGACACTCTCCCTGACCAGCCGAACGAGCCGGCCGCCTCCGTGTCGCGTCGCGGCTTCCTGAAACTCGCCGGCGTCTCCGGCCTCGCCACCGCCGCCGGCGGGCTCGCGGCAGCCCGCGCCGCCGCGTCGAACCCGGACGGCACGCCCGAGCAGGTTCACCTGACGTGGGGCAACGACCCGACGTCCGAAGTCGTGATCTCGTGGGCGTCGCTCGCACCGGCCGTCAATCCGCGCGCGCGCATCGTCGCCGACGGCGAGCCGGCGCGCACCGTGCATGGCGTCCAGCGCCTGTACACCGACGGCCTGAACGGCGAGACCGTGTTCGCGTACCACGCGCGCGTGCACGGGCTGAAGCCGGATACGCGCTACCGCTACGAGATCACGGCCGACAACGACGGCAATGCGGCACAGCCGTTCTCCGCGCACTTTTCGACCGCGCCGCGCGGCCGGGCGCCGTTCCGTTTCACGAGCTACGGCGATCTCGCGACGCCCAACGGCGCGTGGGTGCTGTCGTCGCCGCAAAGCCGCTTCGCGGTGCAGGCCGTCGAGCAGTTCCAGCCGCTGTTCCACCTGCTGAACGGCGACCTCTGCTACGCGAACCTGAACCCCGCGCACCAGCCCGAGGTGTGGCGCGATTTCGGCAACAACAACCAGACGTCGGCCGCGAATCGCCCGTGGATGCCATGCCCCGGCAATCACGAGATCGAGTTCAACAACGGTCCGCAGGGGCTCGACTCGTATCTCGCCCGCTATACGCTGCCGGAGAACGGCACGCATTTCCCCGGCCGCTGGTACAGCTTCCGCGTGAGCTCCGTGCTGTTCGTGTCGCTCGACGCCGACGACGTCGTGTACCAGGACGCCGCCGCGTTCGTCGGCGGCCCCGCGCCGCTCGTGCCGGCCGCGAGCACCGGTCGCCCGCCGATCGAGCCCGGCACGTCGTTCTACGTGCGCGGCTACAGCAACGGCGAGCAGACGCGCTGGCTCGAACGTACGCTGCGTCACGCCGCGCATGACGACGACATCGACTGGATCGTCGTGCAGATGCACCAGGACGCGCTCAGTTCGTCGAAGACGGGCAACGGGTCCGACAAGGGCATTCGCGAAGCGTGGCTGCCGCTGTTCGATCGTTACGGCGTCGATCTCGTGCTGTGCGGCCACGATCACGACTACGAGCGCAGCTATCCGGTGCGCGGCTGCAATCACCGCGCGGGCGTCGACGCGAAGACCGGCGAAGTGGTCGAAACGCTGCAGCCGCGCCCGGTCGGCTCGAACGATCCGAACCGTACGACGTTCGACACGAGTCACGGCACGATCCACCTGATCCTCGGCGGCGGCGGCACCAGCGCGCCGCTCGACGTGTACGGCGAAAACCCGTCAACCGGCTTTGCGCAGGCGAAGGTGTTCACGAAGCCGAACCGGCCGGTGCCCGGCACCGCGCCGAACACGTTCGTGCGCCAGCCGGCCGATGCGCTCGAGGATGCGATCTGGTCCGCGCGCCGCGATACCGGCACCGGCTACGGGATCGCGGTGTTCGATCACGATCCGGGCAAGCCGGGCGGCCACACGACGATCACGATGCGCTACTACCACGCGCCGGGCGCCGACCAGCACCCGACCGCGCAGTACGAGCTGTTCGAGACGATCGAACTGAGCAAGAAGCGGCACGAGCGGTGACCGGGCGGGCGCCCGCTGCGGCGGGCGTCTGACGCTTCGATCGCCCGGCTCGTTGCGCGCGCAACGTGACGGGGCGATCAGGATGCCGCGATTCGCGAAGCACCGGTCGAACGTCGCGCGCGGCATCGCCACGTTTTGCTGCGTGCGCACGTCGAACCCGGACGGGTTGTGGAACAGCCAGTCGCCCGTGTCGCGGTTGGTGCCGAACACGAGGACCCGATGCCCGCCGCGCGACGGCGGCTCGAAACCGTCGTGCCGGATGACAAGGCGGCCCTCTCTTGGTGGTTTCGTGAAGCCGGCACGCGGACGTCGACACGGTGAGCTTCGCCGATCCGGCGGACCCCGGCGGCAATTCCTCGAGTACTCGGCCGAATTCGACCTGAAGCGCATCGTGCTAGAGTGCGGCGGCAAGAATCCGGCGCTCGTGCTGCCCGATGCGCCCGATCTCGACGCGGTCGCGCAGCCGATCGTCGACGGCGCGTTCCGGAGCATGGCGGGCACTGCCCGGCGCCGTCGCGTCATCCGAAATCGAATTGGCATGTTGAAACAGGCAGCAAGCATGAAACGCAAGAACAAGGCAACGCTCATCGGGCTCGGTGCGGTGCTGCTATGGGCCTCGGTGGTCGCGCTCGTTCGCGGCGTCAGCGAAAGCCTCGGCGCGACCGGCGGCGCGGCGATGATCTATACGGTGGCGTCCGTGCTTCTGCTGTTCTCGATCGGCTTCCCCGACCTGAGCCGATTCCCGAAAAACTACCTGCTGTGGGGCGGGCTGCTGTTCGTGTCGTACGAGCTGTGCCTGTCGCTGTCGATCGGCTATGCGAGCAACGGTCGGCAGGCGATCGAAGTCGCGATGGTCAACTATCTGTGGCCGAGTCTCACGCTGGTCGCCGCCATCGCGTTCAACCAGCAGCGCGCGAACCTGCTGGTCGTGCCCGGCGTCCTGCTGTCGATGCTCGGCATCTGCCGGGTGCTCGGCGGCGACCAGGGGCTCGATCCGGCCGGCATGCTGCGCAACGTCGCGGACAATCCGCTCAGCTACGGGCTGGCGTTCGTCGGCGCGCTGATCTGGGCCGGCTATTGCACGGTGACCGCGCGCATCGCCGACGGCAAGAACGGCGTCACGCCGTTCTTCATGCTGGTCGCCGCGGTGCTCTGGATCAAGTTCGCGATCGAAGGCGGCGGCGGCATGACGTTCAGTTTGCACGCGGTCGGGTATCTCGTGCTGGCGGCGTCGGCGCTCGGCTTCGGCTATGCGGCCTGGAACACCGGCATCATGCACGGCAACGTGACGGTCATCGTCGGCGCGTCGTATTTCACGCCGGTGCTCGCCGCCGCCGTCGCCGCCACGCTGCTGCACGCGCCGCTGTCGGCCGAGTTCTGGCAAGGCGCGTCGATGGTGTGCGGCGGCTCGATCCTGTGCTGGCTCGCGACGCGCAGCCGCCGTGACAAGGCCAGGCCCGTGCGGATCGTCAACGAGGCCGACGGTAGCTGCCACGGGTGACGAGACCCGGTGCCATCGTCAATTTTGCGACTCCAGCGCGATCCGCACGGCCAGCCCGGCCAGCACCGTCCCCATCAGCCAGCGCTGAACCACCGCCCAGAGCGGCCGCCCCGCGAGAAAACCCGCGATCGAACCGGCCGCGCACGCGATCAGCGCGTTGACGCTGACGCTCACCGCGATCTGCACGCAGCCGAGCGCCAGCGATTGCGCGAACACGCTGCCGTGCCCCGGCACGATGAACTGCGGCAGCAACGACAGATACATCACCGCGATCTTCGGGTTCGCGAGGTTCGTGACGAAGCCCATCGTGAACAGCCTCACGCGGCTGTCGTGCGGCAACTGCCGGACCTGGAACGCGGAGCGCCCGCCCGGCTTCAGCGCCTGCCACGCCAGGTACGCCAGATACAGCGCGCCGGCAACGCGCAGCGCATCGTACGCATACGGCACGGTCATCACCAGCGCGGTGATGCCCACGGCCGCGCACACCATGTAGAACACGAATCCCAGCGCGACGCCGCCGAGCGACACCAGCCCGGCGCGGCGGCCCTGGCAGATCGAGCGCGAAACCAGATAGATCATGTTCGGCCCGGGCGTCAGCACCATGCCGAGCGACACGAGTCCGAACGCAAACAGGGTGGGCAAGGCTGGCACGGCGCACTCCTTCAGGGCAACGATCACGAGGTCAGAACAATGTATTGCATGTTGACCTTCGCCATCGTGAATAAACTGCAAGCGCCCCATGAGCGCCGTTCATCGTGTCCGCCCGTCGCTATCTGCCCTTTTTCGCACGGGTCCGGACCGTCTTTTCCGCCTTCGCGCGTTGCGCGTCGACGAGCCGTACGAACGCGTCGGTGACCGCGTTGCCGGCGGTATTCCACGCCAGTCGCACCGAGCGATGCAGCCGTGGCGACAGCGCCAGCACGCGCCCGCCGAACGGCGTGTACGTGAGCGTGATGCGCGGCACGATCGACACGCCCATGCCGGCCTCCGCCATCGACAGGATCGTGCGCATCTCGACCACGTTGAATGCGGGCCGAAGCGGCGCGCCGCCGCGCGCGAAGTAATCCGCGATCACCGGCCCGCATCCCGCCTTCGAGAAAATGAACGGCGCCGCGGCCAGCTGCCGGGCCGACACGCTCTTGCGGCCGGCGAACATGTCGTCGGCCGCCACCGCGACGAAATCCTCGTCGAGCAGCGGCAGGTGGTGCGCGAACGTCTTCGCGCCGGCCACCACGCCGACGTCGGCCGTGCCGTCGTCGAGCCACCCTTCGACTTCGCTGTCCGTGCCTTCGAGCAGCACCGCCGATACGCCCGGGTGCATCTCCTTCAACGCCTCGATGGCGGGAACGACGAACGCCAGCGACACGCTCGGCAGCGACGCAACCACCAGCTTCCCTTCGAGCTTGCCGCGCGACAGGCTGAACTGCTGGCGCAGCATCTGCGCTTCCCGCACCACGCTCTGGACATACGGCCACAGGCGTTCGCCGGCCGCCGTCAGCACGACCGGCTGCCGGTCGCGCCAGAGCAGCTTGACCTGCGTGAGGTCCTCCAGCTCCGTCAGCGCATGGCTGATCGCGGATTGACTGCGACTGAGCCGGTCTGCCGCGGCCGTCAGCGAGCCGAGTTCGACCACGGCAGCGAGGGCCTGCAACTGGGCGAGCGTCATCGGATTTCCTCGTTCGAAGGTATGTATGCCGCGCATGAGACGGCCGATTCACTTGAATTATATTGAACCGGTGCGACGGTTATGCAGCCGACACGCGCACCGCGCCATCCGCGAGCCGAATGCCAGATGCAACGCTCGGGTAAGATGCGTGATCGAACCGCCGCGTCGATGCAGGCGCATCACGCTGCACGACGGGCCGGGCCGCACAACCGGCCGATCAGGTTCGCACCGATCCCGAACACCTTGCGTGCACGATGCACGCGACCGCCACGGGCGCCGTCGACGACGCTCGCTGCCGGCTACGCCGTGACATGCCATTCCATGATGCATTTCAATCTGACTGAAGGGGTGCTGGTCTCCAGCCTGCAGGGGCTCACCGCGTTCGAACTGGCCGGCATCGCCGTCGCGCTGCTGCTCGGCGGGATGGCCAAGGGCATCACCGGCATCGGCGTGCCGCTGATCGCGATGCCGATCCTCAGCCAGTTCCTGCCGATCCGGCATGCGGTGCTGCTGCTGTCGATGCCGATCATCCTCGGCAACATCCCGCAGGCGCTGGAAGGCGGCCAGGTACTCGCGACGGCACGCAAGATCGCGGCCCCGATCGCCGGCACCGTGATCGGCAATGTCGTCGGCGTGGCGATCCTGCTGTCCCTCAATCCCGGTCACGCACAGGCCGCCTCCGGCGCGCTGCTGATCGTGGCCGCGACACTGATGCTCGCGGCGCCGAAGCTCGACCTGCCGCAAGCGTGGCAAAAGCCCGTCGGTTTCGCGCTCGGCTTCGGTGCGGCGCTGATGGAAAGCATCGCATCGGTGCCCGGCCCGCTGCTCGCCACCTACCTGATTTCGTCGGGCGCGACCGGGCGCGTATTCACGAAGCAGATCGCGATCATCCTCGTGGTGTCGATCGTCACGCTGATCACGACGTTCAGCGGCGCGGCGCACGCGAGCGGCGCCGACCTCGCGATCTCGGCGGCCGCCAGCCTGCCGGCGATTGCCGGCATGTGGCTGGTTCGCCCGCTGCGGGACAAGATGTCGCCCCGGATCTTCAGGATGGTCGTCCTGCTGTTCGTGCTCGTCGCGGCGGCGCAGATGATCTGGAAGTCGGGCGTATTTCGGCACGGCGGATCGGCCACGGCCCAGACGGGTGGTGTGCACGCGACCCAGCCGTCGATCGCGCATGCGTTCTGAAAGCTGCCACGCGTAGTATGCGCAGACCACCCGGCGTATCGCTCCGACCGACAGCGCGGACGATACGCGGCCGGCTTTGCTGCACGTACGCTGATACCGATGTCAGCATGGCCATGTCGTCAGAGGCAAGAAATGGAAACGTATGTATTGCTGGGCTGCGGATTGGGCCTTGGCCTGTTGATCGCGATCTGGGGCATCTGGTCGCTCCGCTGACGCGCGGCGGCCCCGTCCGCGCGCAAGGAATCCGTCTGGAGCAGGACGCGAAACCGTTGTGTCGATGAACGGTTCCGGTCGATTTGATTCGCAGTCCGATTCGGCCTGCCATCGCCCGCCTCCGAGCCGTCGGCCATCGCCGCCGCCCGGCACGCAGCCCGTCCGGCCCCGCGCCCTGCTCCATTCCCGAAGACGCGTTAGACTAGTCGGATGGAACAATGCCGTTATTGCCAGAGAATCCGCGATGAATGGGATTGCCACGGCGACGAATGCCGCCGGGCAATCGCCAAGGCGCTGCGCCGGCAGCGCGCCGGCCTGCCGATGGTCCCCGACCGCATCCGCAACGAGCTGCCGTCCGGCGCGCCGACCCAGCAGGTGATCGCCGTCCTGTCCCGCCAGCGCCTGCGCGCGCGGCGCGGCAACGAAGAACGCCGCGAGCGCAAGGAAATCGACGACGACGGGGTCTGATCCGACAGCCTCGCCGCTTCGACGCGATATTCGGCGGCCCTTGCCGCCGCGCGCATGCCCGTGCGGCCCCTCTGTTCACGCTCCCGCCAATTGCTTGCAATCCCCGCAATACCGAATGGGGACGGAAGACGTTCGTCTCGAAATTATTACCTCGAGCGCAACGATCTTTCACTCAAACTCGCGTTTACCCTAGGTGAAGCGACGCCTACGATGTAATCAACCGCTGACGACATGGTGTCGAACGCGGAAAGCCAATAAACATCGGAGGTCATCATGAAATCGCTCGTTTCCGCAGTCGTTGCCGCCGCCGCCCTGTCCGCGTCGTTCGGCGCATTCGCCCAAAGCACCGTGACCCGCGCCCAGGTGCGCAACGAACTGGTCCAGCTCGAAAACGCGGGCTACAAGCCCAGCCAGTCGAGCCCGTACTACCCGGCCGACATCCAGGCCGCGCAAGCCCGCGTGCACGGCATCGACAACAGCGGCGCCGGCTCGCAACCGGCCGCGACCGTCGAGGGCGGCGCACCGGTCGTCCGCGCGCAGAACCCGCGCGACTCGGTCTACTTCGGCCACTAAGCCTGCCGCTGCGCGCTTCGCACCTGCAGCCCGCCCATGCGACGAGCCCGTCCCGCGACGGGCTCGTCGCGTTTCGGCCCGCGGTCAGCGGCTGCCGCCGGATGCGACGCGGCCAGTCTCGTCGGGTGCGCCGCTGCGCACCAGATCCTGGTAGCGCACGCACACGCACTGCGGGGACGCCTTCGCCGCGTACATCGCCGCGTCGGCCTTGACGAGCAACTCCTCGGCCGACGCGCCATCCGCCGGAAACTCGCTGACGCCGATGCTCGCGCCGACGGCCATGCGCCCTTCGTCGAACTCGAGCGCCTCGGCCATCACGATCTGGATGCGCGACGCGACATCGCCGATCACCGCCGGCGAACGCACATCCGACATCAGCACGATGAATTCGTCGCCGCCCAGCCGCGCCACCATGTCGCCGCTGCGCAGCACCTGGCTCAACCGCTTCGCGACTGCAACGAGCGTACGGTCGCCAACCGAATGCCCGTGCTGGTCGTTGATCTGCTTGAAGCGGTCGAGATCGACGAACATCACCGCCAGCCCCTCGCGCACCGCGGCCGCATGCCGGATCGCGGCATCGAGATGCTCCATGAACAGCAGGCGGTTCGGCAGGCCCGTCAGCGGATCGTGGCCGGCGAGGTGCGTGAGCTCCTGCTGCTTCGCGCGCAGCATCGCGACCTGTGTGCGAATCTCGACGCGCATGCTGTCGAAACAGCGCGCGAGCACGCCGATCTCGTCGGCCCGCGCGACCGGCAGCCGTTCGGCGGCCGGATCGTCGAACACGTGCGTGGCGGCACGCGCCAGCGTCTGCAACGGCCGCGTGATCGCCCGCGCGAACAGGATCGCGAGGATGACCGCCAGCAGGCTCGATACGAGCACCATCCTGACGATCCGTTCGCCCAGCATGCCGGCCGGCGCGAGCACGTCGGCGAGCGGCCGGCCCATTCCCAGCACGACGAAGCGGTTGCCTTCGTCGTGTCCGAACGGCGTGCGGACGAACGCGAACATCTGGCCGGGCGCCGCATCGGGCTGCGCAAGGCCATTGAGCGTCACGTTCATGCGTCCGCTGTCGAACAGCGCGCGCGTGACGGCAAAGCGATCCTGCATCAGCACGCGCCGGCCGCGATCGAAGCCGAACGTCTGTTCCGGATCGGGATGCACGAGAAAATCGCCCCACTCGTTCGCGAGATAGACCGCATAGTCGTCCGGCAAATCGCGTTCGAGCCGGTCGAACACGCGCGACAGCTCGACGTCGACGACGAGCGCGCCGACCGTCTGGCCCGCTGCGTCGACCACCGGCGTGCCCACGCGCAGGATCGGCAGCCCCTCCGCCGCGTGCGAGCCCGTCTCGTGATTGACCACGATCGGCGACAGGTAGATGTGGCCAGGCGCCGTCGCGAGCGTATCGAATACATAGGAGAACTGCCCTTTCTCCTGGAATTCGCGTTCGGGCAGCACGACGATGCCGCGCGCATCGCGATCGAGGCGAATGCGTTCGATCCCGAAATGCCCGCGCGCGATCAGACGGATCTGCAGGTATTCCGCGTGATTCCGCATGAAGCTGTAATACACCTGTTCGAGCCGCATGCGGCGCGCGTCGTCCGGATGGTCGGCGCCCGCGACGAACGCGGACGACGGCAACTGCGCGAGCACGAGCGCATCGTCGGCGACGTCGGCGAGCGCGGTCGTGAAGCGCTGCCCGAGCAGTTGCGTCGACATCAGCAGACTGTGCTGCGCCTCCTGCACGAGCATCGCGCGGTTGGCGCGATACGCGTAGTAGCCGGTCGTGCCGGACGCGATCACGCCGATGCACGCGAACAGCACCGACAGCTTCGACGTGAGCCCGAGCCGGATCATTTTCCGAACCGCTCCGGCCGGTCGCCCGACACGATGCGGCCCCACAGCGATTCGCGGCGCGCGATGTCCTCCACGGGCTGAAGCCATACGAGATGCTCGTGCCCGGTGTCGAGGCCGCGCGGCGGCTCGAGCGTGTTCGCGAGCCCCTGGCGCTCGGTCAGCAGCGCGCCGATCGCCGGTTCGAGCATGTAGTTGATCCACGCGAACGCGAGCTCGGGACGCAGCGCGCCGCGCGTGACGGCCCAGCAGTCGAGCCACGCGAGCGCGCCTTCGTCCGGGATCACGTAGCCGACGTCCGCGCCGGCGCGGCGCAACTGCTCGACCTGCTGCGTGCCGTAGTTGCCGAACATCAGCGCCGCGCGATGCTGGACGAACAGCGCGGTCGCCTCTTCCGGAAGCGTGTAGTAGGTCAGCAGGTTGCGGCGCAGGTCGATCAGCTTGCGCGCGACGGCAAGCGTCTGCGCGGGCGACAGACGGAACGGATCGGGATAGCCGAGCGCCAGCGCCGTGAACGAGAAATTGTGCTGCGCGCTGTTGAAGTCGAGCACCTTGCCGCGATAGCGCGGATTCCACAGTTCGCGCATCGAGCGCGGCGCGGCCGGCACCTGCTTGCGGTCGTAGATCAGCCCCATCGACGAATAGGTGAACGGGACTGCGTAGGACGCGCCGTCCTGCACGAGGCCGCCGATCATCGCGAGCTGCTGGAAATTCGGCAACTGCCGCCGCCGGTTCGGGATGCGCGACAGGTCGACCGGCGCGAGCAGGTGCTCATGCGCATAGCGCTGGATCTCGGCCGTGTTCGCGGCCAGCACGTCGTACGGCGGCGGCGAGGCGCTGTGCAACCGCGTCCACAACGCTTCGTCGGAATCGACCAGCGTCACTTCCACACGCACATGAAACTGCGCCTCGAATGCGCTGACGATATCGCTGTCCGCATAACCGGGCCACGCCAGCACGCGCAGCACGTTGTCGTTGACGGTTTCGGGTGAGGCGGCGACGGCCGGCGGGACGGGCGCCAGTAAGCCTACCGTCAATATGACAAGCAGCGTACGCACGGCGCGGCGCGCGCGCGTGCCTGCGCCGATTCCCCTGATCAATCGGACCCCGCGTGAATCGCCCGGCTGCATTCGACTGTCCTTTTTCGAGTCGATGCGATATCCCGCAACGAGACCATAAAACGCAGGGTCACGCAATCGGAACAAGCCGCACACGGCGCATATTCATTGGCCTTGCGACTGAATGCGACGCAGTTACCGGGGCCTGCATCGCGGCGCGAATGCAAGCATGCGCGGATACGCGAAGACGAACGTCAGCGCCAGGCCTGCGTGAATTCCGCGATCACGCGCGACAGGTGCGCGCGCATCGCGTCGCGCGCACCGTCCGCGTCGCGCGCCATGATCGCCGCGAAGATCCGCTGGTGATCTTCCTGCGACGCTTCGCGCAGCGCGGTCGAGTGAAAGTGCTCCTCGATCTTGTCCCACAGCGGATCGCTGCGCGCGCAATCCCACATCGCCGTGACCATGTGCAGCAGCACCGTGTTGCCGGTCGATTCCGTGATTCGCAGGTGGAACTGGCGATCGGCCGCGTCGTAGGCGGCCTTGTCGTTCATCTGCTCGCGCATCGTCGTCAGCGAGAAAAACAGGCGGTCGAGATCGGCATCCTTGCGTTCGGTCGCCGCGAGCGCCGCGACTTCCGCCTCGATCAGCCCGCGCGCGCGCAGCGTCTCGATCGGCCCGGGGCCGCGCGGGACTTCGAACGTCACCGGCCGCGCGGCATCGGCCGCCGACACGTAGATGCCCGAGCCGATCCGCACCTCGACGATCCCCTGCACCTCGAGCGCGATGATCGCCTCGCGCACCTGCGTGCGGCTTACGCCGAACTGGTCGGCCAGGCTGCGCTCCGACGGCAGCCGCGCACCGGCTTCGAACGCGCCGGCGGCCACCATCGCGTGAATCTGCCGCGCAAGGCCGATATAGGAGCGGTCCGCGGCATCGGTGTCGCGGCTGGCGGGCAGGCTGGAAAGATCGGTCATCGGAAGGCTCGCAACAGGCTGGCGGGCGCCGCTGCGGCGCCGGATCGTCAAAATGGTACACCAATTTGGCGACACCCCGGCTCGCCCGTTGGCCGGCCTCGCCTGACGCTTTCGGAAACGTCACACGGGCCGACGCTTGCCCGAACAACTGGTAAACCACTATCCCTCAAAACTGGCATACCAATCATAATCCGCACACCGACGACGGGCCGGCACGCTGCCGCCGCGCTCGTCCAACGCATGAACCGCCAGCCAGGAGCCGCTCCAGTGAAGATGTCTTTCCGTTGGTACGGCGAGTCCGATCCGGTCTCGCTGCAATACATCCGCCAGATCCCCGGCGTCACGCACATCGTGTCCGCGATCTACGACGAACCGGTGGGCGAAGTCTGGCCCGCGCACAAGATCGAAGCGCTGAAGACGACGATCGAACGCGCCGGCCTGCAGTTCGACGTCGTCGAATCGGTGCCGGTGCACGAGGACATCAAGCTCGGCAAGCCGGGCCGCGACCGCCTGATCGACCACTACCGGCAGACCATCCGCCATCTCGGCGCGGCCGGGATCCGCGTCGTCTGCTACAACTTCATGCCCGTGTTCGACTGGACGCGCACCGAGCTGTCGAAGACGCTCGACGACGGCTCGACCTGCCTCGCGTTCAGCACCGACGCGGTCGACCGGATCGATCCGAACGACGGCATCGCGCTGCCCGGCTGGGATTCCAGCTACCGGCCCGAACAGTTGCAGGCGCTGCTCGCCAACTACCGCGACGTCGACGAGAACGCGCTGTGGGCCAACCTCGAATACTTCCTGAAGGCGATCATTCCGGTCGCCGAGGAAGCCGGCGTGAAGATGGCGATCCACCCCGACGATCCGCCGCGCCCGATCTTCGGGCTGCCGCGCATCGTGAAGAACCGCGACGATCTCGCGCGGATCGTGCGTCTCGTCGACTCGCCCGCGAACGGGTTGACGCTGTGCTCGGGCTCGCTCGGCGCCGGCCCCGAAAACGACGTCGAAGCGCTCGTGCGCGAGTTCGGCGCGATGGGCCGCATCCATTTCGCGCACATCCGCAACGTGAAGGTCGACGCGAACGGCGATTTCGAGGAAACCGCGCATCTGTCGAGCTGCGGCTCGCTCGACATCGCCGCGATCGTGAAGGCGTACCACGACACCGGTTTCACCGGCTACGTGCGCCCCGACCACGGCCGCATGATCTGGGGCGAGACGGGCAAGCCCGGCTACGGCCTCTACGACCGCGCGCTCGGCGCGGTCTACCTGAACGGCCTGTGGGAAGCGCTGGCGAAGTTCGACCGCGCGCCGCAAGCGTCGCAGTAATTCGCCTTTCGAGGCGGCCGGCGCAGCGGATCGCCGGTCGCCCGCCACGACATTCCGCGCGGAGACACCGCCATGCCACGCATCCGATGGGCCATGATCCTGATGTGCTTTCTGGCCAACGTCATCAACTTCATCGACCGCGCGAACCTCGCGATCGCGGCGCCCAGCATCCGTGCCGACCTCGGGCTCGACGCGGTCGGCATGGGGCTCGTGCTGAGCGCGTTCTTCTGGACCTATGCGTTCCTGCAGTTACCGGCCGGCTGGTTCATCGACAAGGTCGGCGTGCGCGTGAGCCTCGCGCTGGCCGTCGGCTGGTGGTCGGTGTTCACCGTCGCGACCGGCGCCGCGCGCGGCCTCGCGCAACTGGTCGGCGTGCGGCTGATGCTCGGCGTCGGCGAAGCGGCCGCGATCCCGTCGTTCGCGAAGGTCGCGTTCAACTGGTTCCCGCGCAGCGAGCGCGGCCTCGCCAGCAGCATCTTCGACAGCGGCTCGCGCGTCGGCTCCGCGCTGTCGCTGCCGCTCGTCGCGTGGCTGATCTCGCTCGTCGGCTGGCGCGGGTCGTTCGTGATCACGGGCGGCATCGGCATCGTGTGGGCGCTGGCGTGGTGGTTCGTCTATCGCGACCCGGAACGCTATCGCGCGATCGCGCCGGACGCCGTCGATGCGCTGCTCGCGCAACGCGGCGCGCCGATGGTTGCGGCCGCAACCGACGGCCCGAAGGTGTCGTGGCTCGACCTGTTCCGCTACCGCACCGTGTGGGGGATGATGATCGGCCTGTTCTGCCTGAACTTCGCGATCTATTTCTTCATCACGTGGTTCCCGAGCTACCTGCTGCAGTCGCGCGGCTTCTCGCTCGCGTCGCTCGGCACGTGGGGCATGCTGCCCGCGCTGCTCGCGATTCCCGGCGGCTGGCTCGGCGGCTACGTGTCGGACAGCCTGTTCCGCCGCGGCTGGAGCGCCACCGCCGCGCGCAAGACCTGTCTCGTGCTCGGCATGCTGCTGTCGTCGTCGATCGCGCTGTCCGCGTTCGTCGAAAACGTGTGGGCCTGCCTCGGCCTGTTCGCACTCGCATATGCCAGCCTGTCGTTCGCCGGCGCCAACGTATGGACGCTCGTCGGCGAAGTCGCGCCGACGCCCGCGCACGTCGCGTCGCTCGGCGGCATCCAGAACTTCGCGGGCAATCTCGCGGGCATCTTCATCACGACCTTCACCGGCGTGATGCTGTCGATCACGAAAGGCTCGTTCGTGGTGCCGCTCGCGGTGGCCGGTGCGCTGTGCGTGGTCGGGGCGTTGTCGTACCTGTTCGTGGTCGGCAAGGTCGAGCCGTTGCCGCCGCTGCGTCGCGGCGGCAGCGGACGGAATGTCGAGCCGAACGCGGCGTGACGCGGCGGGACGGCGCGGCCGAAACACCCGCGCTTTCCTTTTCGGGCCGCGCATCGGACAATGAGCCGCGCCCGCCGGCGCGGCGCCGCTCCGGCCCGCGTGCGGCGACGCAGCGCTCCGCCCACGCCGATGAAACGCTACGAAACCCTCGCCCATACGATCGCCGACGACATCCGCAACGGCAACCTCGCCGTCGGCACGCGCCTGCCGTCGTTGCGGCAGATCATCGCGCAGCATGGCGTGAGCCAGTCGACGGTATTTCGCGCGTATTACCTGCTCGAACAGTGGGGGCTGATCCGCGCGCGCGAACGCTCGGGCTACTACGTCGCGCCGGGCGCGCAGCCGGCCGCGAGCCCGGCAACGAAACGCCGTACGCGCCGCACCGACGCAACCCGCAAGGTCGACATCAGCAATCTCGTGTTCTCCGTGCTCGATGCGGCCACGCAGCCCGGCATCGTGCCGCTCGGTTCCGCGTTCCCGGCGCCGCAGCTGTTTCCGCTGCCGCGTCTGGCGAAGTCGCTCGCGCAGGCCACGCGGCTCGTGAGCCCGTGGAGCACGGTCGTCGACCTGCCGCCCGGCAACGAGGCGCTGCGCCAGCAGATCGTGCGGCGCTATCTCGCCACCGGCATCTCGCAGCCGATCGACGAACTCGTCGTCACGAACGGCGCACTCGAAGCGCTGAACCTGTGCCTGATGGCGGTCACGCGGCCGGGCGACGTCGTCGCCGTCGAAGCGCCCGGTTTCTACGCGGCGCTGCAGGCGATCGAGCGGCTCGACCTGCGCGCGGTCGAGATTCCCGTCGATCCGCGCACTGGCCTCGACCTCGCCGCGCTCGCGAACGCGCTCGACCGGCACGACATCCGCGCGTGCTGGTTCATGACCAATTTCCAGAATCCGACCGGCGTCACGCTGACCGCCGACAAAAAGCGCGCGCTCGTCGAATTGCTCGCGGCGCGCAATGTGCCGCTGATCGAGGACGACGTCTACGGCGAACTGCATTTCGGCCCGGACTATCCGCTGCCCGCGCGCGCATTCGACCGTCACGGCCTCGTGATGCACTGCAGCTCGTTCTCGAAGACGCTCGCGCCCGGCTACCGGATCGGCTGGGCCGCCGCCGGCCGGTTCGCGGAGAAAGTGCAGCGGCTCAAGCTGATGACGACGCTGTCGGCCAGCATTCCCGCGCAGGCCGGCATCGCGAACTATCTCGAGCACGGCGGCTACGACCGGCACCTGCGCGTGCTGCGCGGCGCGCTGCACGCGCAGCTCGACCGGATGGACGACGCGCTGCGGCGCTGGCTGCCGGCCGGCGTCGAGTGGGTGCGGCCGGAAGGCGGGTATTTCCTGTGGCTCGCGTTTCCCGACGCGATCGACGCGATGGCGCTGCATCGCGAGGCGATCGCACGCGGCATCAGCTTCGCGCCGGGTCCGCTGTTTTCGGCCGCGCACGGCTTCGAGCGCTGCGTGCGCGTGAACTTCGGCCATCCGTGGAGCCGCGACATCGAGCGCGCGATCCGCGTGCTCGGCGAACTGGTCGCGCAGCCGTCGGTCCGCAAGGCCGGCTGAGCGCGCAGGAAGCGCGCCGCGCTGCCGGTGTCGCGGCCATGCAGCCGATCCGCGCGCGGGTTACATTGCAGGTCCAACCGCCCCTTCACGATTGCCCATGAGCCCACTGCCTTACCTCGATTACGACGCGCTGCTGACACTGACGGCAGAAGCGGCGCACGTCACGCAGCCGTGCACGTGCACCAAGACCTCGCTCGCCGGCTGGACGACCCTGCCGCTGTCGCTGCCGGACACGCAACTGCTCGAAGTGGCCACGCTCATGCCGCCGGGCGATGCCGAGCCGACCTACGCGGAATATCATCCGGCCGGCACGCACTATGCATCGGACGACGCGCCGATCGCGCCGCGCCATTTCCCGTACAACCGCTGCACCGTCAGCCGCTGCCGCCCGTGCGGCCGCCTGTTCCTGCGCTACCAGGAAGGCGGCGGCTACTTCATCGACCAGCGCATCCGCGCGCTCGATCCGGCGCTCGTCGTCGACGCCTGACCGCGCTCACGGGCATGCACGCATGCCCGGCCTGCGCCGGCGCCCCGCCGGCCATCTGCTGCGCCTTTTCCGTCCCGATCTGCTGCTTGTCCCGCCGCACCGCGTTCCCTACGCTGTCTTCCGTTGCCTGACATCCGTCGCAACGCCCTGCCGCGCCGCGCGCCCTGCGCGCCGCGGCGCCTCTCGCGTATCACGTCATGTATCGATATACCGATTTCGACCGGGCGCTCGTGCGCAGCCGCGCCGCCCAGTTCCGCGACCAGCTCGAACGCTGGCAGCAAGGCACCCTCGGCGAGGATGCGTTCCGGCCGCTGCGCCTGCAGAACGGCTGGTACGTGCAGCGCCACGCGCCGATGCTGCGCGTCGCGGTGCCGTACGGCGAGCTGTCCAGCGCGCAGCTTCGCGTGCTTGCGCGGATCGCGCGCGATTACGACGTGCCCGACGACGCCACCTACCGCGCCGCGTGCGACGCGCAGGCCTTGCTCGGCACGTTGCGCCTGCCGACCCGCAGCGCGCACTTCACGACCCGCACCAACGTGCAGTTCAACTGGATTCCGCTCGCGAAGGCGGCCGACGTGATGGATCTGCTCGCGACCGTCGACATGCACGGCATCCAGACCAGCGGCAACTGCATCCGCAACATTTCGTGCGACGAACGCGCGGGCGTCGCGCCAGACGAGATCGCGGATCCGCGCCCGTTCGCCGAGGTGATGCGTCAATGGACGACGCTGCACCCCGAATTCGCGTTCCTGCCGCGCAAGTTCAAGATCGCGATCACCGGTGCGACCGAGGACCGCGCGGCGACCGACTGGCACGACGTCGGGCTGAAGCTCGTGCGCGACGACGCGGGCGCGCTCGGCTTTCGGGTGAGCGTCGGCGGCGGGATGGGCCGCACGCCGATGATCGCGACGCTGCTGCGCGCGTTCCTGCCGTGGCAGCACGTGATGAACTACATCGAGGCGATCGTCCGCGTGTACAACCGCTACGGGCGGCGCGACAACAAGTACAAGGCGCGGATCAAGATCCTCGTGAAGACCGAAGGGCAACGCTACATCGACGACGTCGAGGAAGAGTTCCGCCAGATCGTCGACCTCGACGGCGGCCTGCACACGATCCCGCAGGCCGAATTCGAGCGCGTCGCCGCGTCGTTCGTGCCGCCGCGGTTGAAGCCGCGCACGCTCGACCTCGCCGACGCGAATGCGCGCGTCGCCGCGCAGGCGAGCCGTCATCCGGCGTTCGCGCGCTGGCTCGCCCGCAACGTCGCCGACCACCGCGACCCGGCGCTGCGCATCGTCACGCTGTCGTTCAAGCGCCGCCTGCAGGCACCGGGCGATGCGTCGCCGGAGCAACTCGACGCGCTCGCCGAGCTCGCCGACCGCTTCTCGGCCGGCGAGGCCCGCGTCACGCACACGCAGAACGTCGTGCTGCCGTGGGTCCACGTCGACGACCTGTTCCTGCTGTGGGAAAACGCCCGCGCGATCGGGCTCGCGAGCGCGAACGTCGGGCTGCTGACCGACATGATCGCGTGCCCGGGCGGCGATTTCTGCGCGCTCGCGAACGCGCGCTCGATTCCGGTCGCCGACGCGATCGCCGAGCGCTTCGACGATCTCGACCTGCTGCACGACGTCGGCGACATCGACCTGCACATCAGCGGCTGCATCAATTCGTGCGGCCATCATCACAGCGGCCACCTCGGCATCCTCGGCGTCGACAAGGACGGCGCGGAGTGGTACCAGGTCACGCTCGGCGGCTCGGACGGCTCGAGCGCGAGCGGCCCCGCGCGGCCGGGCAAGGTGATCGGCCCGTCGTTTTCGGCGGACGAGATCGTCGATGTCGTCGACGCGATCGTCAACGCCTATCTCGATGCGCGCATCGACGCGAACGGTCGCGGCGAACGATTCGTCGACACGGTGCGCCGCATCGGCACGGAACCGTTCAAGGCCGCCGCGAACGCCGCACGTCATCAGGAAGAGCCGGCATGAAGCACGAGACCTCGAACCCATCCGCACGCATCCGGCTGCTGACGCCGGCCGAGCACGCAGACGACACGCAGCAGCACGACGCGACGACACTGACGATCGGCAACGACGAGGAACTGCCGCCGCTGGCCGCACGCATCGCGCACGCCACGCGCATCGACCTGCAGTTTCCGTCGTTCACCGACGGCCGCGCATACAGCCAGGCCTACCTGCTGCGCAAGCGCTACGGCTTCGCCGGCGACCTGCGCGCGACCGGCGACGTACTGGTCGACCAGTTGCTGCTGATGGAACGCACGGGGTTTTCGAGCGCGGTGCTCGGCGACGCCGCCGATCTCGCGGTCGCACGGCGGCAGCTCGACCGGTTTCCGGGCTTCTATCAGCGCGATGCGCGAACGGTCATGCCGCCGCGGGACGCGGCGGCGCAGCCCGGAAAATGAAACGGGCGGCTCGCTGGCCGCCCGTCCGATGAACCGAAAGCAAACCGGCCGGCGCCTGCCGTCACGCGGGCGCCGGCCGATGTTCAGCGCGCCGCCACCGGCTTGCCGAACCCGCCGAGGATCTTCTTCTCGAGCGCGATGTAATCGCGGCCGAAGTGATGATCGCCCTGCGTCCTGATCACGTCGGCGCCCGTGTTCGCGAGCGCCGGACACATCGTGTCCGTCTCTTCCGCGCCGTAGAAGCACTGCACGAGCGCCGGCGGCACCTTCGCGATTTCCGGCGCGACCTTCAGCGCCTTGTCGCTCGCGGGCATGCCGAGCCAGCCCGTCACGCGGATCTGGAAATCGGCCGACGGCGCGAAGCCGAGCAGCGACACCACCGCGACCTTGTCGCGCAGGTCGGCCGGCAGCCGGTTGTACGCGAACGGCATCACGTCCGCGCCGAACGAGTAGCCGACCAGCGCCACCCGGCCGGCATGCCAGCGCGCCATGTAGGTGCGCATCACGCGGGCCAGATCGCGGCTCACCTGCGCGGGCGGCTTCTCGCTCCAGAAATAACGCAGGCTGTCGATGCCGACCACCGACACGCCGTCGCGCTGCAGCGCCTCGGCGATCGTCTTGTCGAGATCGCGCCAGCCGCCGTCGCCCGAAATCACGATCGCGAGCCGGTCGCTGCCGCCCTTGGCCGGCAGCTCGACGAGCGGCAGGTCGGAGACGTCGAGCTCGTCGCTGCCGCCGGTGGTGTCGCGCAGGTGCGGCGTGACGAGCGACACGAGCTTCGCGGTGTCGCCCGCGGCAGCCGTTTCGACGAAGCCCGGCATCGCGCGTCGCACGATCGTCGGATCGGGCGGGCACGGCTTGAAGCGCGGATCGAGCTTCGCGGCCGGACCGACCGCGACGACGCCGGCGATCGTGTTCTCCGGCGCCATCGCGAGGATCTGCTTCGCGATCGCGCCGCCCTGGCCCACGCCCGCGACGATCGGCGTGAAATAGCGCGACGACTGCGCGAGACGTTCGAGCTGATGGCTGACCGCCTCGGCGTCGCCGTCGAGGTGGTGGCAAGTCTCCTGCTTCGCGGCGAGATTCGCCGCGTAACGCGCGGAATCGACGCCGACCGTCATCGCCCCGGCTTTCGCGAGCGCGTCGGCCGCCTGCTGATCGGCGGCCCGCCAGCCGCCCTCACGCGAGAACAGCACGACGAACCCGCGCAGCGGCCCGCTCGGCCTGGTCACGGTCACGGGCCCGTAGCGGCCGCCGGACACGGTTTCGGCTTTCACCGCGGCCGGCTGCGTGGCGCACGCGGCGCCGGCCAGCATCATTCCCGCGCAGGCGGCTGCCGCCCGCGCGATACCCTTCTTCGACATCATGAACGCCGACCTCCAGCCAGCAATGACAGATCCGCCAGCGTGACGAACACGCCGACCGAGCCCGAGGCCGCGAGATAACGCGGCTCCCAGTGCGGTTCGAACTTGCTCTTGAAAGCGCGCAAGCCGCGGAAGTTGTAGAAGCGGCCGCCGAAGCGCCAGACCATCAGGCCGAGCCGGTGGAACGGCGACGGCATCTTCGCCGCCCCCATCCCCGAGAACGGCGCGATACCCAGGCTCAGCTTGCGGAACCCCGCTTCCTTCAGATGCAGCGCGAGCTGCGTAAACAGATACTCCATCGCGTACGGCGAAGCCTCCGGCAGATGGCGCATCACGCCGACCGTCGCCTCGGTGTTGAGGTCGGTCGTCATGAACGTGACGAACGCGATCGGCTTGTCGGCCTGCCGCACCAGCATCACCGACTGCGTCGCGAGATAGCCGTCGTGGAACGCGGCCACCGAGAAGCTCTTTTCGCGCGCATCGCGGCTGTCGAGCCAGCCGTCCGAGATGCCGCGCAGCGCCGGCAGCGCGGCCGGCACGTCGCCCGGCGCGATCACCTCGACCGTCAGCGCATCCTTGTCGCCGCGCCGCAGCGCATAGCGCAGATGCGAACGGTTCGATCCCTTCAGGTCGAACTGGTCGAGCGCGATGTGCGCTTCCTCGCCCAGCTTCATCAGCGTGAGCCCCGCGTCGAGATACAGCGGCAGCGCGTTCGCGCGCACCTGGTAGAACGCCGCGCGGCCGCTGTGCGCATGCGCGAGCGCAATGAACTTGCTGATCAGCGCCGGCCACTCTTCACGCGGCCCGACCGGGTCGTGCAGCGCGGCCCACGTGCGGCCGTTCTTCGCGTACATCAGGAACGCGCGCCGCGACTCCGAGAACAGGAACGACTTGTCGCCCATCAACGCCAGGCCCGCATCGCTGCATTCCTGCGCGCGGATGATCTGCTCCGCGTCGACCAGATCCTGCTCCGCGGGCTTCACGAACCGCCCGGGCGCCGGGCGCAGCAATTGCCACAGCGCGAACAGCGCAACGAACACGCCGGACGCGAGCGTCGCGCGCAGCGCCCGCGGCGCACGCGCGTCGAACGAGAAATGCGACCACAGCTCGCGCGTGTAAGGCACGTCGCGGAACGCGAAGAACAGCACCCACACGGCCAGCATCAGCACCATCGCGACCGACACGAACCAGCTGACGGTGAAGCGCTCGGCCAGCAGCGACGAATGACGATTGAAGCGGCGGCGGCTGACGAGCAAAAGCACGAGCAGCGTGCCGAGCACGCCGGCCTCGACGAACGCGAGACCCTTGGCCAGCGACAGCGCGAGGCTCGCGAGCGTCAACGCGAAGGTCATCCACCACGCGCCGTCGAGCCGGCGCAGCAGCCCGCGCGCGACGAACAGCAGCGCGACGCCAAGCACGCTGCAGATCACCTGCGAGCCTTCGAGCACCCACAGCGGCACGATGTGGCGCAGGATCGCGATCCGGTGCCAGAACGCGGGCGTCGCGCTCGAGATCACCAGCATCCCGCCGACCGCGAACGTCACGAGGCTCAGGAACACCGGCGCGAGCTGCGACACGCGCACGGCCTGCCGCGTCACGAGCCGGCGCCGCAGCGCGCGGCCCTCGAAGCCGGCCAGCAGGCCGGCCGACAGCACGAGCGGCACGCCGAAATAGATCGCGCGATACGCGATCAGCGCGGCGACCATCGCGTGCGCGGGCACTTCGCGACCGAGCGTGAAGACCATCGCCGCCTCGAACACGCCGATCCCGCCCGGCGTATGGCCGATCATCCCGAGCAGCAACGCGGCCGCATAAACGGTAATGAAGGTCGGGAAGCCGACCGGCGCTGCCGGCAGCAACACCCACAGCGTCAGGCCCGCGGCCACCACGTCGAGCACCGCATAGACGACCTGCGCGACGAGATCGCGCCGCGCCGGCACGTCGAACGACAGCCATTTGAAGCGCGTGACGACCGGGCGCGCGGTGTTGCCGCACAGCGCGACCAGCGCGGCAAGCGCGACGAGCAACGCGGCGCCCGTCCACGTGAGCACGCCGGGCGCGACGTGCAGCATCGCGGCGAGCGCCTCCGGCACGCAGACCATGCCGACCGCCGTCATCAACACCATCGCGAGCGCCAGCGTGCCGCTGGTGAACACCGTCATCCGCCCGATCTGGGCCGGCGTGACACCCGACACACCGTACACGCGCGCACGCACCGCGCCGCCCGTCAGCGCGCCGAAGCCGGTCGCATTGCCGAGCGCGGAACCGGCAATCGCGCCGATCCACAGCGCGACGCGCGGCACCTTGGCCGCGACATAGCGCAGGCCGACCGCATCGCGGGCGACGAGCGCGAGATAGCTGAGGGCCGTCGCGGCCAGCGACGCGCCCCACTCGGCGACGGACATGTGACGCAACTGGCGGATCACCGACCGGTAGTCGACGGATTCCGACAGATGCTGGAAAACCACGATCAGCAGCAGGCCGATGCCGAGCGCGAGCAGCGGCGACAGCACGCGCTCGTTGCGGATCAGCGCCCGGGCACGGGCGATCACCGCCGCGGCACGGCCGGGCGAACCAGAGTGGCGGGAAGACATAACGTGTTCAGTGGTGGTGCATAG
The DNA here is from genome assembly GCF_015712265.1 of Burkholderia sp. 9777_1386. Taxonomy (NCBI): domain Bacteria; kingdom Pseudomonadati; phylum Pseudomonadota; class Betaproteobacteria; order Burkholderiales; family Burkholderiaceae; genus Burkholderia; species Burkholderia sp. 9777_1386. The sequence continues at coordinate 62,372 of NZ_JACCQB010000034.1, forward strand.
CGTGCCGCGGCGCGGGTTGGCCGGCGGCGACGTATCTGGTTGTTCTGCATGGGCGGCCGGCCGAAGACGGGCTCGTGGCGCCTGGATCAGAACTTACGAGTATACGGAATTAATATTACAGAATCTTTCACGTCGGCTTTGTGCGGATTTGTGGTGTCTCTCGCATCAAAACGCATAAAGAAACCGTGCGTCCTACGAACGCAAGGTGCGCATCATACCGGGAACCGGGGCGGTTTTTTCATCGGATGAATGACTTGCGATGCATTTGGGAGGAATCTGCCGGCACGACGCCAGCCGAAGAGGACGAAAGCGTCGTGTCGCGAGGCTTTACCGGAATGGGGGCAGATTGATTCGGACCTCCGCGTGCGCGCAGAAACCGTCCGGCCTCCCTTACTTCGCCCGCTCGTGCTCCCCCAACCCGATCGCCTTGTAATCGTAAGTCGGATAGAACTCCGTCCGGTACACCCCCCACGCCGTATCCTCCAGCACGCGATTGACCTCGCGCAGCCGCGCCGCCGGCAATCGCAGCACGACGATCTGCCCGATTCCCATCGTCACCGTCCAGCTCACCACCTCGACGCCCGGCGGCGGAAACGCCTTGTAGAACCCCTGCTTCGCAAGCTGCGCATTCAGCTCGGCGAGCGGCCGCGATTCGTCGTGTTTCAGGAAAACGGTCAGCAGGACCGCGTTGTCGGGCGTCGCGACGGCCGATCCTGCCGGCACCGTCGACGTCTGGCCGACGGCCGGTGCGCTGGAAATCGCGGCGGCCGCCAACGCTGCGGCAATCACGCCGGTTCGAATCGAAAAATGCGGAAATCCGGTCATCACGCAACTCCATGGCGTCGTGGCGGGAGTCGCCATCATGCGCCGACGAATCGATCGCTGCAGTGAGCCGCGCCGATGCGACTACGCCGCGTCCGCGCCAGCGCGCTCGCGCAGCACGTCGATGAACGCGCGCAGCTTGGCCGGCACGTGCTTGCGATTCACGTAATACAGCCACATCGGCGGCAGCGGGCGGCACGTACCGGGCAGCACCTCGACGAGCGTGCCGTCGCGCAGGTCCTGCTCGATCCGCTCGCGCATGAACGCGAACGCAATGCCGACGCCCGCACGCGCCGCATCGATCACCGCATCGGCATCGTTCGTCACGAATACGCCGTCCGGGTCGAGATCGACGTCGCGTCGCCCGTCGTGCAGCAGCCATTTGTGCAACCGCCCGCTTTCCGTAAACCGGAAACGGATGCACGCGTGACGCTCGAGCTGCGCAATCGACGCCGGCGCACCGTGCCGCGCCAGATAACCGGGCGACGCGACCAGCGCACACGTCAACGCAGGCGCGATCCGCACGCCGATCATGCCCGGCTGCAGCCGGTCGGCGAGGCGAATGCCCGCATCGAACCCCTCCTTTGCGATGTCGACGAGTTCGTTCTCGTAGCGGATTTCGAGCCGGACTTTCGGATAGCGCTCACGAAACGGGGCGAGCACCGGCGCGATCACGAGCAAGCGCGCGAGCGGCAGCGCGGTCACGCGCAACAGCCCGCTCGGCTCGCTGCGCGCATCCTTCAGCGCGTCACGCGCCTGCATGACCTGCCGGTACGCGGGCTCGGTCTGCCGCCAGTAACGCTGGCCGGCTTCCGTGAGACTCACGCCGCGCGTGCTGCGGTTGAACAGCTTCACGTTGAGCTCGCCCTCGAGCTGCCCGATCGACAGGCTGACGGCGGCCGGCGTCAGGCCCAGCGCGGCGGCGGCCCGCGTGAAGTTGCCGGCCGTCGCGACGGTCATGAACACGTGCAGGCCGGCCATCGGATCGCGTCTGCTCATCGCTTGCCCATCATTAAAAAAACTTGAAACTGCTTCGAGTGGAATGCGGATTCTCCCATATACCGCCACTGCCTACACTGGCGCTGTCGTCCTGTCGGAGCCCTTCGCATGAACCCGCTCACCGCCGCGCTGCCGCTCGCCGTCGCCCGCCGCACGATCGACGCGGCCCTCGCGCATGCCGCGTCGCTGCAGGTAGCCGGCGTCGCGATCGCCATCGTCGATGCCGGCGCGAACCTGCTCGCGTTCGTGCGCACCGACGACTGCTTTCTCGGCGCGATCGATCTCGCGCAGCGCAAGGCGCTGACGGCGGTCCGCTTCCGCGCGTCGACCGGCGCGCTCGGCGCGATGTCGGGCGACGGCCCGCTGCGCGGCATCGAACACAGTCACGGCGGGCTCGTCACGTTCGGCGGCGGCGAGCCGCTCGTCGACGGCGACGGACGCTGCGTCGGCGCGATCGGCATCTCGGGCGGCAGCGTCGACGAAGACACCGCGATCGCGCAGCACTGCCGCGACCTTTTTCAGGCAACGTTCCACTCCACAAGGTAAGCACATGGCACAGAAACGCATCCTCATCACCGGCGCGGGCACCGGCTTCGGCCGCGAAGTCGCGCTGCGGCTCGCCGAGCGCGGTCACGACGTGACGGCCGGCGTACGCGCCACGGCCGAGATCGACGACGTCGCGGCCGCCGCCGCGCAACGCGGCACCACGCTGCGCGCGATCAGGCTCGACGTCACGTCGGCCCACGACCGCGCGCGCGCGGCCGAGCTCGACATCGACGTGCTCGTGAACAACGCGGGGGTCGGCGAAGCCGGCGCGCTGGTCGACCTGCCGGTCGAGATCGTCCGCGCGCTGTTCGACGTGAACGTGTTCGGGCCGCTCGCGCTCACGCAGCAGATCGCGCGCGGGATGCTCGCGCGCCGGCACGGCAAGATCGTGTTCGTGTCGTCGATCGCGGGCCTGATCACGGGGCCGTTCACGGGTGCGTACTGCGCGTCGAAGCACGCGATCGAATCGGTGGCCGAGGCGATGCACGCGGAACTCGCGCCGCACGGCATCCGCGTCGCGGTCGTGAACCCCGGCCCGTACCGCACGGGCTTCAACGACCGGATGATGGAAACGACGCGGCGCTGGCACGATCCGGCCGTGCATACCGTGACGCCCGAGCGGCTGACGTTCCCGCTCGAACAGCACGACCCGGAGGAAATGATCGCGAAGATGGTCGACGTGATCGACGGCGACGGCGGCGCGTTCCGCAACCTGCTGCCGGCGGCGTCGGAAGCGTTCGTGCGCGCCGAGCAGGCGCGTGCTTGGGAACGGCAGCAGTAAGCGCCGCCGGCGAAGCGGCGGACCGACCGTCCGCCGCTCGCGCGAATCTCAGTACACGTCGCGCATGTAGCGCCGCGCCTTCGAAAGCCGCGCGACGTAGTCGTTCGCGGCTTCCTCCGACATGCCGCCGTGCCGGGCGACGATCGCCTTCAACGCCGCATCGACGTCCTTGGCCATCCGCGCGGCGTCGCCGCACACGTAGAAGTGCGCGCCCTCTTCCAGCCACGCGAACAGCTCGGCGCCCTGCTCGCGCATCCGGTCCTGCACGTAGACCTTGTCGGCCTGGTCACGCGAGAACGCGAGATCGAGCCGCGTCAGGAAGCCGCTGTCGCGCATCTCGCTCAGCTCGTCGCCGTAGTAGAAGTCGGTCTGCGCGTGCTGCTCGCCGAAGAACAGCCAGTTGCGCCCGCGCGCGCCGCGCGCCCGCCGCTCGTGCAGGAAACCGCGGAACGGCGCGACGCCGGTGCCCGGCCCGACCATCACGATCGGCACGTCCCCGTTCACCGGCGGCCGGAAGTGCGCGGACTTCTGCACGAACACCGGCACGCGGCCGTCGTCCGCGCGATCGGCGAGGAACGTCGACGCGACGCCTTTGCGCGCGCGCCGGCCGTTGTGATAGCGCACGGCCGACACGGTCAGGTGAATCTCGCCCTCGTGCGCGCTCGGGCTCGACGCGATCGAATAGAGGCGCGGCTGCATGCGCTTGAGCATGCCGACCAGCTCGGCGCCCGACAGCTCGATCGGATATTCGTGCAGCACGTCCGCCAGCTGCTGCCCCCACAGCCATTGCTTGAGGTCGCCCTTGCGATCGTCGCCGAGCAGCGACTTCAGCGCGCCGTTCGCGCTGCGCGACGCGATGAAGGCCAGCGTGTCCGGATGCGGGCGCGTGATGTCGAAGTGGCGTGCGAGCGCATCGCCGAGCCGGACATCGCCGACGCCCGGCACCGACACGGGCGCATCGGCCTTCAGCGCGGTGACGGACAGCAGTTCGTCGACCAGTTCCGGGCAGTTGGTAGGCCACACGCCGAGCGCGTCGCCGGCTTCGTATTCGAGGTTCGCGCCCTGGGTCGACAGCGACACATAGCGCGTGTCCTTTGCAGCGCCCGGCCGGTTCAGCCGCAGGTTCGCGACGAGCTTCGACGGCGCGGGATGCGCCTTCGTCGGCAGCAGCCCCGACGGGCTCAACCCGCCGGACGGCACCGCGTGCAGCGCGGCATCGGCTTCCTTGATGCGCGCGACCACGCGTTCGAGCCACTGGTCGGCCTCGTGCTGGAACTCGACGTCGCAATCGACGCGGGCGCACAGACGTGCCGCGCCGAGCTCCGCGAGCCGCGCGTCGAGCCGGCGGCCGTGGCCGCAGAACCGGTCGTAGTTGCGGTCGCCGAACGCGAGCACCGCGAAATGCACGCCGTCGAGACGCGCGGCGCTGTCGGCCTGCAGCGCGTCCCAGAACTCGCCGCCGTTGTCGGGCGCGTCTCCGTCGCCGAACGTGCTCGTCATCAGCAGCACGTATTGCGCGCCGGCCAGCGACGCGACCGGATAGTCGGACATGCACGCGGTGCGGATCTCGAAGCCCGCGTTCATCAGCTTCGTCGCGTAATCCTCGGTCAACGATTCGATGTTGCCGGTCTGCGACGCCCACAACAACGTGACCTTCGGGCGCGGGCGCACGATCCGCACGCCGCCCGCCGCGGCGGCGTCGGCCGGCAACGCGGGCGCCGCGCCGGTCTGCGCACCGGCAGGCAGCGCGCGGCTGAACAGGCCCGCGAGCATGCCGTCGAGCCAGAACCGCACGGGCGGCGTCAACGGTGCGCCGGCCGGCAGCACGGGTACGCTGCCTTCGCGACGGCCAGCGCTCGCCTTCAGCCCGCTGACGAGGCCCGCCACGTACAGCCGCTCGGTGTCGGTCAGCGGCGGCGGCGCGAGATCGGCGACGCCGAGCGCAGCCGCGAAAGTGTCGATGTCTGCCATGTCGGATTCCTGCGAAGCAGTCGCGTGCATCATCGCCGGCGCGGGCCGCGCGTCGTCGGCGCATGCATCGGGTTGCGCGGTGTCGTCGTCGACCGGCGCGAACGCATCGGCTTCGACCCGCGTCAGCGCGACCGCGCAGTATTTCAGTTCGGGTTGCTGCGATTCGGGGTCGATCGCGTCGTTCGTCACCGCGTTGATGCACAGGTCGTCGCCGTATACGTCGTTCCAGTGCATCGGCGCGAAACAGTTGCCGCGCCGCACGCGCTCGGTCACGACGGCCGGCAGCACCGCGCGGCCGCGCGCCGAACGAATCTCGACGCTGTCCTTCGCGGCGATGCCGAGCGCGCTCGCATCGTCTGGGTGCAGTTCGACGAACGGGCGCGGGTTGAGCTTGTTCAGCATCGCGACCTTGCCGGTCTTCGTCATCGTGTGCCACTGATGCTGCAGCCGCCCGGTGTTCAGCACGATCGGGAACGTGTCGTCCGGCAGCTCGGCCGGATCGACGTGCGGCCGCGCGAAAAAGCGCGCCTTGCCCGACGGCGTCGGGAACGCGATGCGCGGGGCGTCGCCGCCGTCGGCTGCGGCGCGCAGCGGCTGGTTCACGCCGTCGTTCAGGTAGCGGATCGGGTGCCGCGCGCGCGCGGTGCCCGGCGCGACCGGCCACTGCACGGGCCCGTCGCGCAGCGCCGCGTGGCTCGCGCCGCGCAGGTCGTAGCCGGTCGCGGGGTTCGAGAAACGGACGATCTCGTCGAACACGTCGGCCGCGGACGCATAGTCGAACGCGTCGCCGAACCCCATCGCGCGCGCGACTTCCGCGACGATGCGCCAGTCGGGCAGCGCGTCGCCGGGTGGCGCGACCGCCGCGCGCATCAGCGTCATGTTGCGCTCGGAGTTGATCATCACGCCGTCGCCCTCGGCCCACAGCGCACCGGGCAGCAGGATGTCCGCGTAGCGGTTGGTCTCGGTGTCGAGGAACGCGTCCTGCGCGATCACGAGTTCCGCGGCCTGCAACCCGGCGATCACCGTGCGTCGGTTCGGCACGGTCGCGACCGGGTTCGTGCAGACGATCCAGCACGCCTTGATGTCGCCGGCCGCCATCCGTTCGAACAGGTCGACCGTGCCGTTGCCGGTGTCCTTGCGCAGCGTGCCGGCCGGCACGCGCCACAGGGTCTCGACGAAGCGGCGGTCGTCGTCGGACGCCACCGAGCGCTGGCCCGGCAGCCCCGGCCCCATGTAGCCCATCTCGCGCCCGCCCATCGCGTTCGGCTGGCCGGTCAGCGAGAACGGCCCGCTGCCCGGGCGGCAGATCCTCCCGGTCGCGAGATGCAGGTTGCAGATCGCGTTGGTGTTCCACACGCCGTGCGTGCTCTGGTTGAGCCCCATCGTCCAGCAGCTCGTCCATTCCGGCGCGTCGCCGATCCATTGCGCGGCCGTGCGGATGTCGGCTTCCGCGAGCCCGGTGATCCCGGCGACACGCTCGGGCGTGTAGTCGGCGAGGAACGCGGGCATCGCATCCCAGCCTTCGGTGTACGCGTCGATGAACGCGGCGTCGGTGCGGCCGTTCGCATGCAGCAGATGCAGCAGCCCGTTGACCAGCGCGAGATCAGTGCCCGGCCGGATCTGCAGGAACAGATCGGCCTTGTCGGCGGTGCCGGTGCGGCGCGGATCGACGACGATCAGCTTCGCGCCGGCCTTCACGCGATCCATCATCCGCAGGAACAGGATCGGGTGACAGTCGGCCATGTTCGCGCCGATCACGAAGAACAGGTTCGCGCGATCGAAATCCTGGTACGACCCGGGCGGGCCGTCCGCGCCGAGCGACTGCTTGTAGCCGGTGCTCGCGCTCGCCATGCACAGGCGCGAGTTCGACTCGATGTTGTTGGTGCCGACGAAGCCCTTCGCGAGCTTGTTGACGAGGTATTGCGCCTCGATCGACAGCTGCCCCGACACGTAGAACGACAGCGCATCGGGCCCGTGCGCATCGAGCACCGCGCGCAGCCGGCGCGCGGTCTCGGCGATCGCGTCGCGCGCCGGCAGCGGCACGAGGTCGTCCTCGCGCGCGCGGCGCACGAACGCGCGATCGAGCCGCCCCGAGCGGCGCAGCGCGACGTGCGCCGACGAACCTTTCGTGCACAGCCGCCCGAAGTTGGTCGGATGGTCGGCGTCGCCGGACACCTTGACGACTTCGCCCTCCTCGACGTGCAGCACCATGCCGCAGCCGACACCGCAGTACGGGCACACGCTCTTGACGGGGGTCGCGGTCATGGGCGCTCCGGGACGGTCAGGCCGCGACCCACACGAAGCCGTCCTCGACCCGCGACGGATACGCGTTCACCGACTGCTCGGGCGCTTCCAGGCATTCGCCGGTACGCAGGTCGAAGTGCTGCTTGTACAGTGGCGACGCGACCACGACGCGCTCGCCGAGGCTGCCGATCAGTCCGCGCGACATCACGGCGGCCTGCGATACGGGATCGACGTTGTCGATCGCGAACACGCCGCCGTCGGCATGCGCGACGTGAAACACCGCGATCTGCTCGCCGTTGACGAGCGCGCACACGCCGGTGTTCGGCACGATGTCGTCGAGCGGGCATACACGGGTCCAGGACAGCGGAAGGCGATCGTTCATGATGGGCTCCTTGCAAGGTGGCGGATGTCGGTCACGCGGTGGCGGTTTCGGTCGCGGCTCGGGTCGCCGCCGCGGCGACGACGGGGATCGGCACGGGCTTGCCGCCCGCGCGCTCGCCGGGCGTCGCGGGCCGGATCTGGCCGCGCGTCTCGACGAACTCGATGGTCGTATCCGGCGCGTCGCTGTTCACGAAGTGGCGGAAGCGCTTGCGCGTGTCGGGATCGGTGACGGCCTTCTTCCACTCGCACTCGTAGGTGTCGATCACGTGCTGCATGTCGGCTTCGAGTTCGTCGGCGATCGCGAGCTTGTCGTGCACGACGACGTCGACCAGGTAGTCGAGGCCGCCTTCGAGGTTGTCGCGCCAGACACTGGTGCGTTGCAGGCGATCCGCCGTGCGCACGTAGAACATCAGGAAGCGGTCGATGTAGCGGACCAGCGTCGCACGATCGAGGTCGGACGCGAGCAGCTCCGCGTGGCGCGGCTTCATCCCGCCGTTGCCGCACACGTACAGGTTCCAGCCTTTCTCGGTCGCGATGACGCCGACGTCCTTGCCCTGCGCTTCCGCGCACTCGCGCGTGCAGCCGGACACGCCGAACTTGATCTTGTGCGGCGCGCGCAGCCCCTTGTAGCGGTTCTCCAGATCGATCGCGAGGCCGACCGAATCGTCGACGCCGTAGCGGCACCACGTCGACCCGACGCACGATTTCACGGTTCGCAGCGCCTTGCCGTACGCGTGACCCGATTCGAAGCCGGCCGCGATCAGCTCCTCCCAGATCGACGGCAGTTGCTCGACGCGCGCACCGAACAGGTCGACGCGCTGGCCGCCGGTGATCTTCGTGTACAGGCCGTATTTCTTCGCGACCTGGCCGACCGCGATCAGCCCTTCCGGCGTGACTTCGCCGCCCGGCATGCGCGGCACGACCGAATACGTGCCGTCGCGCTGGATGTTCGCGAGGTAGTAGTCGTTCGAATCCTGCAGCCCCGCGTGCTCCTTCTTCAGCACGAACTCGTTGAAGCACGACGCGAGGATGCCCGCGACGGCCGGCTTGCACACGTCGCAGCCGAGCCCGCGGCCGTGCTTGTGCAGCAGCGCGTCGAACGTCGTGATGCGCTCGACGCGAATCAGGTGGAACAGCTCCTGGCGCGAATACGGAAAGTGCTCGCACAGATGGTTGTTGACCGCGAGGCCCTGCTTCTTCATCTCGGCCTTCATGATCTGCGTGACGAGCGGCACGCAGCCGCCGCACGACGTGCCGGCGCCCGTGCACGTCTTCAGCGCGCCGAGGCTCGTCGCGCCGTCGGCCACCGCCGCGCAGATCTGCGACTTCGACACGTTGTTGCACGAGCAGATTTGCGCGCCTTCCGGCAGCGCATCGACGCCGATCGCCGGCTTCGCGGCGCCGTCCGACGACGGCAGGATCAGGAATTCCGGCGATTCGGGCAACTCGATGCGGTTCAGCATCATCTGCAGCAGCGTGCCGTACTCGGCCGCATCGCCAACCATCACCGCGCCGTGCAGGAACTTGCCGCAGTCGGACACCACCAGCTTCTTGTAGACCTGGCGGCGCTCGTCCGCGTACTGGTAGGTGCGGCTGCCGGCCGTCGTGCCGTGCGCGTCGCCGATGCTCGCGACGTCCACGCCCATCAGCTTCAGCTTGGTGCTCATGTCGGCGCCCGCGAACGCGGCCGCCGCTTCGTCGGCGTCGCCCGCGAGTTGCTTCGCGACCACGCGCGCCATGTCGTAGCCCGGCGCGACGAGGCCGTACACGGTGCCGTTCCAGGCCGCGCATTCGCCGATCGCGTAGATGTCGGCGTCGCTCGTGCGGCACGCGTCGTCGATCGCGACGCCGCCGCGCGGGCCGATGTCGAGCCCGCACGCGCGGGCCAGTTCGTCGCGGGGCCGGATACCGGCCGAGAACACGATCATGTCGGTGTCGAGATGCGTGCCGTCGGCGAACGCCATCCGGTGCGTGCCTTCGTCGCCGTCGACGATTTCGAGCGTGTTCTTGCCGGTATGCACGGTCACGCCGAGCGCCTCGATCTTCGCGCGCAGCATCCGGCCGCCGCCGTCGTCGACCTGCACGGCCATCAGGCGCGGCGCGAATTCGACGACGTGCGTGTCGAGCCCCATGTCGCGCAGCGCCTTCGCGCATTCGAGGCCGAGCAGGCCGCCGCCGACCACGACGCCGCGCTTCGCGTGCGCGCCGCACGCCTGCATCGCCTCGAGGTCCTCGATCGTCCGGTACACGAAGCAGCCGGCGCGATCGCGGCCCGGCACCGGTGGCACGAACGGACGCGAGCCCGTGGCGAGCACCAGCTTGTCGTACGCGAGCGTTTCGCCCGACACGAGCGTGACCGTATGCGCGGCGCGGTCGATCGACGCGACCTGCGCGTTCAGGCGCAGGTCGAACTGCGGATGACGCTCGAAGAAGCCGGGTTCGACGAGCGACAGATCGTCCGCCGACTTGCCCGCGAAGAATTCGGACAGATGCACGCGATCGTAGGCCGGGCGCGGTTCCTCGCCGAGCACCGTGACCTGCGGCGCGCCGGCCGCGGCGGCCTCCGCTGCGACGCATTCGAGAAGCTTGTGGCCGACCATGCCGTGGCCGATGACGATGAGTTTCATGATGGCGGTTCCTTCGGTCGATCAGTTCGCGGCGTTGGCGGCGGCCAGCGCGCGATCGCGCAGCTCGGCTTCGCGCGCCTTGTGTTCTTCGCTGAAGCGCACGGCCATCGCGCACAAGGCGGTCGCGGTGACCGCCAGGCCGAGCAGGCTCAGCGCCTGCTGGACGTCGCCGACACCCTTCAGCAGGAAAGCCGCGGCGACCGCGCCGACGTTGCCGCCCGCACCGACGATCCCCGCGACGCCGCCGAGCGCCTTGCGATCGATGAACGGCACCAGCGCGTAGGTCGCGCCGCACGCCATGTGCGTGAAGAGGCCGAAGGTCAGCATCGCGACGAGCGCGATGCCGATGCCTTGCGCATGCGAGAACCAGATCAGCCCGAGCCCTTCGCCGATGATCAGCGCGCACAGCAGCGTCGCGCGCACGTCGAGGCTGCGGCGCGCGGCGATCTTGTCGGACAGCCAGCCGCCGAGCGCGCGGGCGAACAGCGCGAGCAAGCCGAACATCCCGACCGCGAAACCGGCGTCCTTCAACGACAGCTTGAAGTGATCGACGTAGTACAGCGCGGCGATGTTGTGGATGAACACCTCGACGCCGAAGCACGCGCCGTACGTGACGAACAGCATCCACACGCGATAGTTGCCGCACGCCGCGAAGAAGCTCGCCCAGCCGCCCTTCTTGCCGCTGTCGATCGTCACGCCTTCCTTGCGCAGCGCGACGAAATCGCCTTGCGGGCAGTCCTGCGTGAAGCGCCAGTACGCCCACGCCATCACGAGCATCGCCACGCCCGGCACGACCAGCGCGATGCGCCACGACGCATCCTCGCCGAAGCCGAGCATCAGCCCCGCGGCAACGAGCAGCGGCATCAGCGCCTGCGTCGCGCCCGCGCCGGCATTGCCCCAGCCGGCCGTCGTCGCGTTCGCGGTGCCGACCACGTTCGGCGCGAACATCACCGACGTGTGGTATTGCGTGATCACGAAGCCCGCGCCGATCGCGCCGATGCCGAGCCGGCAGATCAGGAACCACAGGTAGTCGTGCGTGAACGACACGGCGAACACGGGGATCGCGCCGAGCAGCAGCAGGCCCGCATACACGCGGCGCGGGCCGAAGCGGTCGCACAGCGGGCCGACCAGCAGCCGCACGGCGATCGTCGCGGCCACCGCGGCGATGTTGATGTTGGCGACTTGCGCCGCGGTGAGATGGAATTCGCGCGCGATCAGCGGCATCAGCGGCGCGCACGCGAACCACGCGAAGAAGCATACGAAGAACGCCATCCACGTCAGATGGAACGCGCGCATCGGCGCGGTGCGGAGGCTGAAGAGATCGATACGGGTAGCTTTGTCGGTCATGTCATCCGCCAAACGAAAAACGGCGTCCTGCGCACCCGGTCTCGTCGAGACCTGATACGTAGGACGCCGTTGCCCATGAAGCCCGTTGCCGGGCGCTTCGGTATTCGGTACTGCGGACGAATCGCCATTGACCCGCCCGAACGAGCTAACGCAAGCGACGTGCCATGTCGGCGTCAATCGCGCCGGGAACCCCACCGCACAAGGCGCAGCGGGTATCGGGCACGTCACCGCGACGCGCGACGCGCTCTCCGTCGCGATGCACCGAGGCACAGATGTGGTGCGCTGCAGCACTGTCGTCGTGCGGCATCGCGGTGCGCGCGAGCGCGGCACGATACGCGCCGATGCGGCATCGCGACTGCTCGCGCGTCGCGAGCACATGCCCGCTCGCGGCCATCGCACGGTGCGCCGCGTCGCGCAAAGGCGCCATCGTCGCGCCGGTTGGCCCGGATATTGCTGAACCTTCACTACACCGGCAACGGCGCCGGTGGGCAGTCCCCGCAAACCCGGCCCGCCCTTCACGGCGAGCCTTTCCGGACAACGGCGTCCCCCCGTGCACGGCACGGCCGGATGCCGGTGCGTTTCGACCGCCCGCCGCCGCCGAGCAACAACGCGAAGCAGACCGCCGCAGGCATGCGATGCGGCACAGGAACACGACATGACGACAGGCAAAGTCACGCTGCTGGGCGCCGGCCCCGGCGACCCCGATCTCCTCACGCTGAAGGCGGTGAAGGCGCTGGCCGCCGCCGACGTGCTGCTGCTCGACGATCTCGTCGCGCCCGGCATCGTCGAACTCGCGCCGCAGGCGCGCGTGATCCGCGTCGGCAAGCGCGGCGGCTGCCGCTCCACGCCGCAGGCGTTCATCGAGAAACTGATGCGCCGCCATGCGCTGCGCGGCGCGCACGTGGTGCGCGTGAAAGGCGGCGATGCGCTGCTGTTCGGGCGCGCCGGCGAAGAACTCGCGACGCTGCGCGCGGCCGCGATTCCGGTCGAGATCGTCAACGGCATCTCGTCGGGATTCGCGGCCGCCGCGAGCCTCGGCATCTCGCTCACGCATCGCGAACACTGCCAGGGCGTCACGTTCGTCACCGCGCATCGCCAGGACCACGGCGAACCCGACTGGGCCCGGCTCGCGGCGACCGGCACCACGCTCGCGATCTACATGGGAATGAGCCGCGTCGACAGCATCGCGGCGGGCCTGCTCGCCGCGCTCCCCGCGTCGACGCCGGCGGCGGCCGTGCAATGGGCCGGTACGCCCGAAGAGCGTCGCTGGACCGGCACGCTCGACACGCTCGCAAGCGGCATCGAAACCGCGCGGCTCGGCAGCCCGGCCGTGATCCTCGTCGGCGGCGCGATCGGCGAAACGGCCGCGCAGGAGGCGGACGCGGCAATCGGCGCGGCGCTGCCGCGGGCCGCCTGACATGGGCGGCATCGCGCGGCTTCGGCCGCTCCCCGTTTCGTTCACCCCCGGCCGCGCGTGCGGCCCGACTGCCTCGTTCGGCCCTTGCACCGACGCATCACTGCCCCTGTCGCCCGCCTCATGAGTTCGTCCGCCCTGCCCGTCCGCCTGCGCGTGCTGCTCGTCACCGATACCGACAAGCCGATCGGCGAACTCGGCAATGCGCTCGCGCGCCTCGGCTACGAGATGCTGAACGACGTCGCGACGCCCGCGCGCCTGCCGGCGGCCGTCGAGGAGCAACGCCCGGACGTCGTGATCATCGATACCGATTCGCCGTCGCGCGACACGCTCGAACAGCTCGCCGTCATGCATGCGACCGCGCCGCGCCCCGTGCTGATGTTCAGCCACGACGCCGACCAGGAACTGATCCGCGCGGCGGTCGGCGCGGGCGTCAGCGCGTATCTCGTCGAAGGGTTGTCGGCCGAGCGCCTCGCGCCGATTCTCGAAGTCGCGCTCGCGCGCTTCTCGCACGACGACGCGCTGCGCCGCCGGCTGGCCGACGTCGAGCGCGAACTCGAGGAACGCAAGCTGATCGACCGCGCGAAACGCGTGCTGATGGACCAGCGCAAGCTGTCCGAACACGATGCGTATGCGGCGCTGCGCAAGCGCGCGATGGATCAGGGCCTGCGCATCGTCGACGTCGCGCGACAATTGCTCGACGCGTCACCCCAGTCATGAGTGCCATGCATACCTCCCCTCCCGCCGCGCCGGAACGCGCGCATCTTCGCCTCGGGTTCGTCGCGCTGAGCGACGCGGCCCCGCTGATCGTCGCGCAGCGCCTGAATCTCGGCGCGCGTCATGGCCTCTCGCTCGAATTGAGCCGCCAGCCGTCGTGGGCGGCCGTGCGCGACAAACTGCTCAGCGGTGAGCTCGATGCCGCGCACGCGCTCTACGGGCTCGTCTGCGGGCTGCAGCTCGGCATCGGCGGCCCGCGGGCCGACATGGCCGCGCTGATGGTGCTGAACCGCAACGGGCAGGCGATCACGTTGTCGCGGGGCCTCGCCGACGCTTACCGCGAAACCGCCAACGTGCGTGCCGCGTTCGCGACGCTCGGCCGCAAGCCGCTGCTCGCGCAGACCTTCCCGACCGGCACGCACGCGATGTGGCTGAACGCGTGGCTCGCGTCGCACGGCGTCGATCCGCTGCGCGACGTGCGCAGCGTCGTGATTCCGCCGCCCGAGATGGTCGCCGCGCTCGCGGGCGGCGAGCTCGACGGCTTCTGCGCGGGCGAGCCATGGCACGCGGTGGCCGAAGCGTGCGGCGCGGGCCGCACCGTCGCCGTCACGAGCGAGATCTGGCCCGATCATCCGGAGAAGGTGCTCGCGACCCGGCGCGACTTCGTCGCGCTGTATCCGGCCACCGCGCGTGCGCTGGTCCGCACGCTGGTCGATGCGTGCGCATGGCTCGACAGCGCCGCGCACCGCCGCGAGGCGGCCGACTGGCTCGCGTCGCCCGACGCACTCGGCGTGCCGGCCCGGCTGATCGCGCCGCGCCTGCTCGGCGACTATGGCGCGGGGCCGTTCGCCACGCCGCCGCTGCCGATCCGCTTCCACGACGGCGGCGCCGTGAACCGGCCCGATCCGCGCGAGGCCCTGTGGTTCCTGTCGCAATACCGGCGCTGGGGCATGCTCGACGGTTCGCACGACGATGCGGGGATCGCCGCGGCGATCGCGCAAACCGCGTTGTATGATGCTGCGGTCGCCGAAGGCGGCGCAGCGGGCCCGTCACGGGCGTGACGCGCGCCGCACGGTGCAGCCCGCGTGTGCCGCCGGGCCACGGCGCCCGGCCGCTGCCCGCCCGCGCCGCCCACGCGGCACCGCCTTGCCACTCCGTCCCCGCTCCGAATCGATGCCGAAACGAACGCGCGCGCCGCTCGACGTGCTGCTCACCGAAGTCCGCGCGTGCCGTGCATGCGAAGCCGACCTGCCGCTCGGCCCGCGCCCGGTCGTGCGCGCCCATCGCGACGCGCGCATCCTGATCGTCGGGCAGGCGCCGGGCGCACGCGTCCATGCGAGCGGGATTCCATGGGACGACGCGAGCGGCAAGCGGCTGCGCGACTGGCTCGGCGTCGACGTCGAGACCTTCTACGACGAGACGCGCTTCGCGATCGTGCCGATGGGCTTCTGCTACCCGGGCCGCGGCGCGAGCGGCGACAACCCGCCGCGCCCCGAATGCGCGCCCCTGTGGATCGACCGGCTGCTGGCCGAACTGCCGTCGATCCGGCTCACGCTGCTGATCGGCCAGTACGCGCAGCGGCATTTCCTGCGCGGCGCGCGCAAGGCGACGCTGACCGATACCGTGCAAGCCTGGCGCGACTACGGCCCGGCCGTCCTGCCGCTGCCGCATCCGTCGCCGCGCAACCAGGCCTGGTTCAAGCACCATCCATGGTTCGACGCCGAGGTCGTACCCGAGCTGCGGCGCCGGATCGCGCCGCTCGCGGCAGGCTGAGCGGGGCCCGCGAGCCGGCGCCCGGCCCCGGCGCGCCCGGTTCGCTGTACCATCGCGGCTCAACCGCGTCACGAACAGCACAATCCTTCATGCCCTCCACCGCCCCGCCGCGCCTGTACGGGATGCCCGAACGCAGCGACCGGCTCGATTTCTACATCCGCGACCAGGCGTCGCGCCAGGCGATCACCGAGCCGCACCGGCACGCGTATTTCCAGATCCAGTTCAACCTCGGCGGCGACACCGAGCAGCGCATCGGCGGCGTCACGCGGCCGTTTCCGCGCGGCGCGCTCGCGTTCGTGCTGCCGCACCGCGAGCACCTGATTCCGCATCCGGAAGGCGCGCACTTCATCGTGATCAATTTCAGCCAGGCGTTCCTGCGCGCCGATCTCGACGTCGATCCGCTCGATCTCGAGGACGTGCCCGCGCACCGCTTCCCCGAACTGACGCCGTTCCGCTTCCAGGAGCACCTCGATTTCATCCTGACCGGCGATACGTACGACGAAGCGCGCCGCCTCGCGCTGTGCATGCT
This sequence comes from Burkholderia sp. 9777_1386, assembly GCF_015712265.1. Lineage (NCBI taxonomy): Bacteria > Pseudomonadati > Pseudomonadota > Betaproteobacteria > Burkholderiales > Burkholderiaceae > Burkholderia > Burkholderia sp. 9777_1386. Next base: position 78,523 of record NZ_JACCQB010000034.1, read on the forward strand.
CGACGCCGATCGCGTGCGCACCTTCGGCTCGACCACGTTGCTGCGCGGCTACCTGCTGCAACTGATCGGGCTCGTCTGCACGCAGTACGCGGGCGCGCTCGACAAGCTCGCGCAGCGCGGCGCCCAGCGCGCCGGCCGGCGTGACGCGCTGGCCCGCGTGCTGCGCCACGTGCGGGCGAACCTGACGCGTGAGGACCTGACGCTCGCCGCGACCGCCGAAGCCGCGTTCCTGTCGCCGAACTACCTCGCACACCTCGTTCGCAAGGAAACCGGCAGCACCTTCACCGATCTCGTCACCGAGCGCCGGATCGCGCTCGCGCAGTCGCTGCTGGCCCACACCAGCCGGCGCATCGCGGACATCGCGCGCTCGGTCGGCTTCCGCGACGAAGGGTATTTCGCGCGGCGCTTCCGCGCGCGGGTCGGCGTGTCGCCGAAGGCGTACCGCGACGCGAACGCCGCGCTGCCCGCCGCCGACGACACGCAGGCGGCCACCGACGCGTAGTTTTGTCCCGGTAAAACGCAGTTGCGTCGCATCCGGGCGCATGCGCGTCGGGTATCGTTGCACGCATGCCGGCCGCTGCGCCGGCCATCCGTCTTCCTACCGAACGAGGCCATCCGATGTCCGCCTATGTCATCGACGCCGCCGAGCGTCCTTCCGTCGAAGTCGAACAGTCGTCCGCGCGCTTTCCGGTGCGCCGCGTATTCTGCGTCGGCCGCAACTACGCCGACCACGCCCGCGAAATGGGCGCCGACCCCGACCGCGAACCGCCGTTCTTCTTCACCAAGCCCGCCGACGCGATCGTTCCGGCCAGCGGCACGGTCGCCTATCCGCCGCTGACGAGCGATCTCCATCATGAAATCGAGCTGGTCGTCGCGATCGGCAAGGACGGCCGGTCGATCGACCCGGCCGACGCGCTGTCGCACGTGTGGGGCTACGGCGTCGGCGTCGATCTCACGCGCCGCGACCTGCAGGCCGAAGCGAAGAAGCTGAGCCGGCCGTGGGACTGGGCGAAGGGGTTCGACGCGTCGGGCCCCGTAACCGCGCTGCGCGCGGCGACGGCCACCGGCCATCCGGCCGCCGGCCGCATCTGGCTCGCGGTCAACGGCGACACGCGCCAGCAAGGCGACCTGGCCGACATGATCTGGCCCGTGCCCGACGTGATCGCGTACGTGTCGCGCTCGGTCGAGTTGAAGGCCGGCGACCTGATCTTCACCGGCACGCCGGCCGGCGTCGGTGCGCTGCAGCCGGGCGATCGCGTGACGGGCGGCGTCGACGGCATCGCGACGTTCGAATTCGTGGTCGGCGCGAAGCCGTAACGCGGCACGCACGGCGGCGCCTGTCCGGGCCGCCGCGCGAGATCCCGATGCAGGTCAGTCGTAGCGGCGCAGAAAGGCGTCGGCGACGGCCGGCGGATTCAGCGCTTTCGCCGACACGTTTTCCAGCGCCTCGGCCGCATCGTCGTCGCTGATCGACACGAACAGCGTGATCGCCGCCCGGTCGTCGCCCGTGCCGAACACGCCGTCGCGATCGAGCAGCCGCAATGCCTCGATCATGTCGGCGTGCAGTTGCCGGGAAAATTCGCTGAAGCGCGACGGGACGAACTGCGGGCTCAGCACTTCGTCGGCCAGCCGGCCGCAGATCGCGTTGAACGGCGAAGCCTCGGCCGCCGCGTACGCCCACTCGGCCACGCCCCACACGAACCACGGGTCGTCGTCCGCCACCGCCTGCCGCGCGCGGACCCGGCGCAGCCCTTCGACCGAATTGGCCGCCGGCACCACCGTCATCGCACCGCTGTCGGTGTACAACGCAAACGCGTAGAAATGCTCGTCCGGGTGCAACGCCCGCAGCGCCCGGAAGGTCGCCCTCGCGGCATCGGCAATATCCCGCTGGAAATCAGAAAAATCGCTCATCGCATCCTCGTCCAGTCGCCTTTTGCGCTCGTCGGGACACGCGGCGCGCGGCTCGTGCGTCGTCTCCCGGCATGCGGCGGATTGTCCGTCATTCGGCCGCGCGCCGGTACCGGGGCGCACCCGCGCTCACCGCCCGGCGTCCTGTCCGTCGAACACCCGCACGCACACGGCGGCCGCCAGCGCGATCGCCGCCGACAGCAGCATCATCGCGAGCGGCAGGTAGCCTGCGTTGCCGACGGTCAGCAGCGCGCCCGTCAACGACGACAGCGCGGCGCCGCCGCCGATCGTCATCGCGCCGGCCAGCCCCGACGCGCTGCCCGCCAGTTCCGGGCGCACCGACACCGCGCCTGCATGGGCGCCGGGGTTGCTCAGCCCGTTGCCGATGCCGACCAGCACGCACGGCCCGAACCATGCGAGCGCGTGCGTCGCGCCGCCGAACACCAGCGCAAGCCCGATCAGCGGCCCCGCGCACGCGACGACCCGCCCGCCCAGGATCGTCGTGGCCAGCGCGTAGCGGCGCGCGCCCCGCGCGGCCAGCAAGCTGCCGCACACGAAACCGGCCGTGATCGTCCCCATGTAGACGCCGATCTCCGCCGGCGCGATGCCGAATCGCGTTTTCGCGGCGAGCGGCGCGCCGGCCAGGAACGCATAGAACGCGCCCGTCGAAAACGCCATGCACAGCGCATAGGCCCAGAAGCGGCGCGCACGGAGCAGCGCCGGATACGCGCGAAGCTGCTGCCCGAAGCTCGACGACCGGCGCGTATGGGTTTCGACGAGATCGCGCGCGCACCAGGCGAACAGCGCGACGCCGACCGCGCCAAGCAACCAGAAGCTCGCGCGCCAGCCGACCGTCTGGTCGAGTGCGCCGCCGAGCGTCGGGCCGAGCATCGGCGCGAATGCGGCCGCCATCGCCGCATAGCCGATCCGGCTCGCCGCGCGCGCGCCGCCGCCGGTGTCGCGGATCGCCGCCATCGACACCGGATAGACCGACGTGATCGCCGCCTGCATCAGCCGGCAGCCGAGAAACACGCGGATATCGGCCGCCATCGCGCAACCGAGCGACCCGAGCGCGAATAGCGCGACGCTCGTCAGCACGATCGGCCGCCGCCCGAACCGGTCGGACAGCGGCCCCGTCACGAACTCGAGCGATGCGGCCACCGCCGCATACCCGCCGAGCGACAGCGCGACGAGCGCATAGTCGGTGTGCAGGTCGCGCACGATCGCCGGCAGCGACGGCAGGAACAGGCTCAGCGGCAGGACCGACAACGCGCACAGCAGGATCAGCGTGGCGTGCCGCGGCGACGCCGGGTCGGACGCGGTCGACAGGTTCGATGACAAGCGGATGCCCTCCCGCGCACGGGCCGCACGGCCGTGCGCAACACAAAAAAAAAGCCCCCGAACGAGTCGGGGGCGCATGGGTGCCGGCGCGATCCCGCTACCGGACCCTGCGCCTGTGGATGACTACGATGAAGCAAGCCGTTTTCATGCTGAATGGCTCCTGGATGCGTGGCGGACCGCCAGCGATATCGGACGATGTTAGGCGGACGACGGCAGCCGCGTCAACGCCCTAACGCGCGCGCACCGACACGAACTTCCGCGCGTTGTTGCGCTGGATCAACACGGCGATCACGCCGCCTTTCGCTTCGAGCGTCTGCACGTCGTCCGGCGTCTCGAGCAGCGTGTCGTTGAGCTCCAGCACCACGTCGCCCGGCTGGATGCCGGCGCGCGCGGCCGGGCCATGCACCGCATCCACCATCATCCCGACCGCGAGCCCGGTCGAACGGCGCTCGTCGTCGCTCAACGCATGCATCGTCAGGCCGAGGCGGTCGCCGTGGTCGCCTGCATCGCCCGCCCCCGAACCC
>NZ_JACCQB010000035.1:0-76617 GCF_015712265.1 Burkholderia sp. 9777_1386
TTTCATAGGGGCCCGCAGCGGCAGTACTGGCTGCAACAAGGCCGGATATAGAGCTGCAGCCCATCCTGTCTGTCTGAACACACGAAAACTGTTGCAAACGGGACGCGTTCATATAGATCACGATGAAACACACGGCCACCCTGAAACTCGCGTTCGCACTCGCGTGCGCCATCGGCTCCGGCGCGGCGCTCGCCGATGCGCCGACGCTGCGCTTCGGCCTCGAAGCGCAATACCCGCCGTTCGAATCGAAGGCGCCGAACGGCGACCTGCAGGGCTTCGACATCGACGTCGGTAACGCCGTCTGCCAGACGGCGAAGCTGTCGTGCAAATGGGTCGAGACGTCGTTCGACGGGCTGATCCCGGCGCTGAAGGGCCGCAAGTTCGACGCGATCAACTCGGCGATGAACGCGACCGAGCAGCGGCGCCAGGCGATCGACTTCACGACGATCATCTATCGCGTGCCGACCCAGCTGATCGCGCGTACCGGCAGCGGGCTGCTGCCGACGCCCGAATCGCTGAAGGGCAAGCGCGTGGGCGTGCTGCAGGCGTCGATCCAGGAAACCTTCGCGAAGGCGCACTGGGAGCCGGCCGGCGTCGCGATCGTCGCGTACCAGGACCAGAACCAGGCGTATGCGGATCTGGTCGCGGGCCGCCTCGACGCGACGCTCGTGCTCGCGCCGTCCGGCCAGCGCGGCTTCCTGTCGCGCCCGGACGGCAAGGGCTTCTCGTTCGTCGGCCAGCCGGTGCACGACGACAAGATCCTCGGCAGCGGCATCGCGTTCGGCCTGCGCAAGGGCGACGATGCGCTGAAGGCGAAGCTCGACGCGGCGATCGACAAGCTGAAGGCGGACGGCACGGTGAAGTCGCTCGGCCTCAAGTATTTCGGCGATATCGACATCTCGACGAAGTAAGCGGGGCCGCGCACGATGCCGACCCCGAACCCGACCGTCGCGGGTCGCGCACCGGATGGCAGGCCGTTGCCGGACGACGCCGTCGATGCGGTGCTCGCCGCCGAACTGGGCGACGCGCTCGTCACGCGCGCGGCCGATATCGATCCACGTTACTTCACCGCGTACAACGAGCCGGCCGGTGTGCGGCCGCGTGCGCTGGTGCGCCCGCGCAGCGTCGACGACGTGTCTCGCGCGCTCGCGCTGTGCATGCGGCTCGGCCAGCCGGTCGTGCCGCAAGGCGGGCTGACCGGGCTCGCGCGCGGGGCGGTCGCGCTGGGCGGCGAGGTCGTGCTGTCGATGGAGCGCTTCGCGGGCATCGAGGCGCTCGACGCGGCGGCCGGCACGATCACCGTGCGCGCGGGCACGCCGCTGCAGACCGTGCAGGACGCCGCGGAAGCGGCGGGCTTCACGTTCGGCGTCGATCTCGGCGCGCGCGGCTCGTGCCAGATCGGCGGCATGCTCGCGACCAATGCGGGCGGCACGCGTGCGATCCGCTACGGAATGATGCGCGAGCAGGTGTTGGGGCTCGAAGCGGTGCTCGCGGACGGCACGGTCGTGTCGTCGATGAACCGGATGCTGAAGAACAACGCGGGCTACGACCTGAAGCAGCTGTTCATCGGCAGCGAAGGGACGCTCGGCGTCGTCACGCGCGCGGTGCTGCGGCTGCATCCGTTGCTCGCGGCGCCGGCCACGGCGCTCTGCCGCGTGCGCGACTACGACGCGGTGGTCGCGCTGTGGAACCGCGTGCGCACGCTGCCGGAAGTCGTCAGCTTCGAGGCGATGTGGCCGGCGTTCTACGATTACGTCGCGCGGCATACGCCCGGTGTGTCGGCGCCGTTCGTCGGCGACGGCGGTTTCGTGGTGTTGATCGAATGCGCGACGAGCGCGCCGGGCGGCGATGCGCATCATGCGCTCGAAACGGCGCTCGCCGCGGGGTTCGATGCAGCGCTCGTCGACGATGCGGTACTCGCGACTTCCGAGCGGCAGGCGCGCGATTTGTGGACGCTGCGCGAAGGCCTCGCGATCGATGCGCTGCCCCATCTCGTCAACTTCGACGTGAGTCTGCCGACCGGCGAACTCGGCGCGTTCGCCGAGCGCTGCGAGGCGGCGTTGCGGACGCGCTGGCCGGCGCTCACGTGCCTGTTCTTCGGCCATGTCGGCGACGGCAACGTGCATATCGGCGTGTCGCTGGCCGCGATGACCGACGCGGACGCCGATGCGCTCGATCACTGCGTGTATGCGGTGGTGCGCGACATGGGCGGGTCGGTGTCGGCCGAGCACGGGATCGGCGTGCTCAAGCGTCCTTATCTCGCGCACACGCGCAGCGACGCGGAAATCGGGCTGATGCGACGCCTGAAGGCCGCGCTGGACCCGCGCGGCATCCTCAATCCGGGCAAGGTCCTTTGACGCGGCCGCCGCCCGTTGCCGACCCGCATCGGGCGGCGCGACGCGTCAGCCGTCCACCCAGCGCAGCGCGCCGATCTTCAGGTGTTCGACGACGCTGCGCGCCCAGTCGAGCTCCGCATTGAGCAGCACGAGCGCATGCTCGTTCTGCAGCAGGAACAGGCGCGGCACCTGATCGGCCTGCGCGGTCGCGCGCAGCGCTTCCAGCCGCTCGCGTTCGGCGTCGAGCCGGGCGATGCGCAACTCGAGCTGGTGGCGTGCGTCCTCGGCATCGAGCAGCGGCAGGAACGCGAGGCCGGCGCCGAATGCCGGAAATTCGCGCGCGGGCTCCGCGAGCAGCGCGTGCAGCCACGCCTGCCCGGCGGTGTGCCCGGCTTCGGTCAGCGCATACAGCGTGCGCTCAGGAAACGCGCCGTCGCGCTCGGTGTCGTGCACGGCGATCAGCCCGTCGCGCAGCAGCCGGTCGATCGTCTGGTAGAGGCTCGTGCGTTGCCGCACGTTGACGACTTCGTCGTATCCGCGGGCCTTCAGTTGCTGCAGCATCCCGTACGGATGCATCGGCGTTTCGGTGAGCGTCGCGAGGACTGCCAGCGCGAGCGGGGACGGACGGGTTGTGGACATGAATAGTTAAAGCATATCTAGTAATAATATAACTATTTTCAATCGGACTATCCGATTTGACAAGGATTTCAGCCCAGGTGCGAGCGCTTTGCGGCCGGCGCGACGGTTTCCATCGTCGCGAGGCCATGCACGATCCCGCAATCCTCGACCGAATGCTCGCCGACGCACTGGCGCCGCAATTCGGTGAGCTGGTCACGCAGCTGCGTGAGTTCCGCGAGGCGCGCATCGACGTGTCCGATGTGATCGTCGAGCAGCGAATTGATCGAATCGCAGCGGTCGGCCGGCGTGTCGGTGAGCCGCAGCAGTGCGCGGATCTCGTCGTGCGCCATGTCGAGCGCGCGGCAGTTGCGGATGAAGCGCAGCCGTTCGACGTGCACGTCGGTGTAGTTGCGGTAGTTCGAATCGGTGCGCTCCGCGTCCGGCATCAGACCCTCTTTCTCGTAGAAACGGATCGTCTCGGGCGTGCAGCGGGCCGCTTTGGCCAGTTCGCCAATCTTCATGCCTTTCTCCCGTGTAAGGGTTGACCTTGTAGTGGCTTCAGGGTGTTAACTCTACACCGTCAAGCCACAAAGGAGGTTGTCATGACCGACGCCAAGCGTCCCCACGACCCACGACACCGTCATGCCGGCGGCGCCGACGCGTGCTGCGCCGAGGCGCGCGACACGCAGACGGCGACCGTTGCCGACGCGGCGCCGGCGGCCGGCGAGCGCGCGCACGGCCATGACCACGATCATGGGCACGATCACGCCGCGCATGGCGAGGCCGGTCATGACCACGATCACGGCCATGCGGGCGACGACCAGCATGTGCACGGCGCGACGTGTTCGCACGACCACGCCGCGCATGACCATGCCGGTCACGACCACGACCACGACCACGACCACGACCACGCGGCCGGCGACTGCTGCGCGCCCGCCGCGCTGACGCTCGCGCCGCTGCCGGTCGCGCGGGCGACCGCGTCGGGCCACGTGCGCTCCGCGTTCCGGATCATGCAGATGGACTGCCCGACCGAGGAAATGCTGATTCGCAAGAAGCTTGGCGGGATGAGCGAAGTGTCGGCGCTCGAATTCAACCTGATGCAGCGGATGCTGACCGTCGAGCACGCGCCCGGCGCGCAGCCGGCGATCGAAAGCGCGATCCGCACGCTCGGGATGACGCCGGAGGCCGCGACGGCCGGCGCCCCGGCGGCGCGCGTCGCCGACGCGTCCGCGAAGCCGTGGTGGCCGCTCGCGCTCGCCGGCGTCGCCGCGATCGCGTCCGAAGGCGCGACCTGGGCCGGGCTGCCGGTGTGGCTGTCGGCGGCGCTCGCGCTCGCCGCGGTGCTCGCATGCGGGCTCACCACGTACAAGAAGGGCTGGATCGCGATCCGCAACGGCAACCTGAACATCAACGCGCTGATGAGCATCGCGGTGACGGGTGCGATGGCGATCGGCCAGTGGCCGGAAGCCGCGATGGTGATGGTGCTGTTCACGATCGCGGAACTGATCGAGGCGAAGTCGCTCGACCGCGCGCGCAACGCGATCCAGGGGCTGATGCAGCTCGCGCCGGACACCGCGACCGTGCAGCAGGCCGACGGCGCGTGGCGCACGATCGAGGCCGCGCAGGTCGCGCTCGGCGCGGTCGTGCGCGTGAAGCCGGGCGAACGGATCGGGCTGGACGGCGAAGTCGTCGCGGGCCGCTCGACGGTCAACCAGGCGCCGATCACCGGCGAGAGCCTGCCCGTCGAAAAGGCTAGTGGCGACGCCGTGTACGCGGGCACGATCAACGAATCGGGTTCGTTCGACTACCGCGTCACGGCCGTCGCGGCGAACTCGACGCTCGCGCGGATCATCCACGCGGTCGAGGAAGCGCAGGGCGCGAAGGCGCCGACGCAGCGCTTCGTCGACCAGTTTGCCCGCGTCTACACGCCGATCGTGTTCGCGGTCGCGCTGCTGGTCGCGGTGGTGCCGCCGCTCGTGATGGGCGGCGCGTGGCACGACTGGATCTACCGCGCGCTGGTGCTGCTCGTGATCGCGTGCCCCTGCGCGCTGGTGATCTCGACGCCGGTGACGATCGTGTCGGGGCTCGCGGCCGCCGCGCGGCGCGGGATTCTCGTGAAGGGCGGCGTCTATCTGGAAGAAGGGCGCAAGCTCGCGTGGCTCGCGCTCGACAAGACCGGCACGATCACGCACGGCAAGCCGGTGCAGACCGACTTCGACGTGCATGCGGACGACGCCGATGCGGCGCGCGTGCGGCACCTCGGCGCGAGCCTCGCGGCGCGCTCCGACCACCCGGTGTCGCAGGCGATCGCCGCCGCGGCGCGCGACGCCGGCACGACGGCATTCGCCGACGTGCAGGACTTCGAAGCGATCGTCGGGCGCGGCGTGCGCGGCACGATCGACGGCACGCGCTACTGGCTCGGCAACCATCGGCTCGTCGAGGAACTCGAACGCTGCTCGACGGCGCTCGAGGCGAAGCTCGACGCGCTGGAGCGGCAGGGCAAGAGCGTCGTCGTGCTGGTCGACGAAACGCGCGTGCTCGGCCTCTTCGCGGTGGCCGACACGATCAAGGACACGAGCCGCGACGCGATCGCCGATCTGCATGCGCTCGGCATCCGCACCGCGATGCTGACGGGCGACAACCCGCATACCGCGCAGGCGATCGCGCAGCAGGCCGGCATCGACGACGCGCGCGGCAACCAGTTGCCGGAAGACAAGCTCGCGGCGGTCGAGGAACTGTCGGCGGGCGGCGCGGGTGCGGTCGGGATGGTCGGCGACGGGATCAACGATGCGCCGGCGCTCGCGCGCGCCGACATCGGCTTCGCGATGGGCGCGATGGGCACCGACACGGCGATCGAGACGGCCGACGTCGCGCTGATGGACGACGACCTGCGCAAGATTCCCGCGTTCGTGCGGCTGTCGCGCGCGACGCACCGCGTGCTGGTGCAGAACATCGGCTTCGCGCTCGGCGTGAAGGTCGTGTTCCTCGGTCTCACGGTCGCGGGGCTCGGCACGATGTGGATGGCGGTCTTCGCCGATGCGGGCGCGAGCCTGATCGTCGTGGCCAACGGCTTGCGGCTGCTGTCGTCCTCCGGGGCGTTCGGCGGCGCCCGGGCCCAGCGTTGAGGAGCGGACGATGAGCTTTTTGAAACGGATTCTCGGCGGCCACGGCGGCGGTCATGGCAGCGGGCACGGCCACGGCGGTGACGGCGGTCACGGTGGCGGGCATCACGGCGGGTCGCGCCAGGGCGGCCATGGTGGCCACGATGCGCGCGGCCGCGATCGCCACGGCTGGGGCTGGCAGGCGCCGGCCGATGCGGCGAACGGTGGTCGGGGCGGGAATCTGGCGCTGAGCCAGCTCGCCTGCGCCGGTTGCGGCGCACTCAACGCAGCCGATGCACGCTTCTGCGCGCAATGCGGCACGGCGCAACGCGGCAAGGCTTGCAGCCGCTGCCATGCGGCGCTGGCGGCCGACGCGCGGTTCTGCCCCGGCTGCGGGACGCCGGCGGCTTAAGGATCTCCGCGAATTCGCGCCGGCTACGCATACGCACGGGCCGGCGCGCTTCGTTCAAGGCCGGCGCACCGGCATGCCCGATGTCGTCCCGGGCATCGTCGCACCCGCAATATCGTCGCGGTTCGTCAAGATACACGGCTGCGCGGCACACCCGTCGCTCAGCGCAACGGCAGGTGAATTTCGGTGCGCAGATCGGCCGGCGCCGTGTCCATCGGCGTATTGAGGTACAGCTCGAACGGCGGCGCGTCGGCGGCTTCGCGGCCCGAATGACGCAGCCAGTCGCCGTAGAGCCACTGGTAGGCCGTCTTCAGGTCCGCATACGGCCCCGTATGCAGCAGCACCGCGTATTCGCCGCCCGCGATCGTCGCGCGCTCGACCGGCGGCACGGGCGCCACGTCCGGCGCGCCGTCGGCCGGCATCAGGCAGGCCTTCGCGCGCAACTGCGCTTCGGGCGTCGTGTCCGGATCGTCGTAGAAGATCCCGATCATCTTCGCGCCCGGGCCGATCAGCCCGTGCTGCCCGGCCCACGCGCCGATGCGCCCGAACGCGTCGCCCACCTTCATATACGCACCGGTGTGCGCCACCGCGTAGCCGCGCAGTGCCGGCAGACGCCGGATCTCGACCTCGTGCTTGAACATGTCTTCCTCTCCTCGCTGTAGTGGATAAATCGGCCGGTGGCTGCCGGTGCGCCGGTGCTGTGCGGGCAGCACGCCGTACGCGTCGCGAAACGCCCGTGCGAACGCGTGCGTCGACCCGTAGCCGGCGCGTCGCGCGATCTCGTCGAGCGGCCGCGTGGTGCAGACCAGATCCTCGGACGCCCGCACGATCCGCATCCGCCGCACCGTCAACACGATCGACTCGCCGTACAGCGCGCGATAGACGCGCTGCCAGTGATACGGCGACAGGCACGCGACTTCGGCGAGCCGGTTCAGGTCGAGCGGGCCGTCGAGATGCGTGCTGATGTACGCGTGAACGCGCGCCACGCTCGCCGCGTAGCGGGCCCACGCGGGCGGCTCGGGATTGGTTTCGGTGGGGGTCATCGACGTGTCCGGGGCAAGCACCGACGCCACGGTAGCACGGCCCGAATGGATAAATCTTGCGGAAATGCGGGACCCCGAATCATCGATCCCTTTTTAATTTCGACGAAATGGGGTCTTGCCCCTCCGGGATCTATGACTAAAGTTAAAGACGGTGAAATCGGGTGAACGCGTCATTTTTCTCAGGTAAGTTGCTCCGGCGGCAACGCACGTTTTTCGAAGTACGCAGGTAGTTCGTCGATGTTCAATCGCAACGCCACGTTTTCGGGAGAAGAAGAAATGGATGCTTCCAGCTTCATCACGTCGCTGCAGACCACGCTAGGCGGATACCTGCCCAAGATCGCCGGCGCGATCGGCATCCTGGTGATCGGCTGGCTGATCGCCGTGGCGGTGCGGGCCGGCGCGTTGCGCCTGCTCAACGCGCTGAAGGTCGATCAGCGGATCACCGACAGCACCGGCCAGGGCGCGTGCGTCGAACGCATCATCGCCGGCGGCCTGTTCTGGCTCGTGCTGCTCGTCACCGCGGTGGGCATCTTCAACGTGCTCAACCTGTACGCGGTCTCCAATCCGTTCTCGCTGCTCGTCACGCACATCGTCAACTACCTGCCGAACCTGATCGGCGGCGCGGCGCTGACGCTGATCGCGTGGCTGATCGCATCGCTGCTGCGCAGCCTCGCGAACCGCGCGCTGAAGGCGAGCAAGGTCGACGCCACGCTGTCCGAAAGCGCCGGCATGCAGCCGATGAGCGGCTATCTCGGCGACGTGCTGTTCTGGCTCGTGATCCTGATGTTCCTGCCGGCGATCCTCGCGTCGTTCGCGCTGTCGGGGCTGCTGTCGCCGGTGCAGGGGATGGTCGACAAGCTGCTCGCGATCGTGCCGAACATTTTCGCGGCCGCGGTGATCGGCTTCGTCGGCTGGGTCGTCGCGCGCGTGCTGCGCGGCCTCGTGACCAACCTGCTGGTCGCGGCCGGCGCCGACCGCCTCACGCAAGGAATCGACAGCCCGACGCCGGTGCGCGTATCGAGCCTGGTCGGCACGATCGTCTACGTGTTCGTGTTCGTGCCGACGCTGATCTCCGCGCTCGACGCGCTGAAGATCGACGCGATCTCGATCCCCGCGACCAACATGCTGAACCAGTTCCTCGGCGCGGTGCCGGACATCGTCGCGGCGATCGTGATCGTGCTGGTCACGTTCTACTTCGCGCGCTTCGTCGCGTCGCTCGCGCAGAAGCTGCTGGAAGCCGCCGGCGTCGACGGGCTGCCGGCCGTGCTCGGTGTCGAGCGCGTATTCTCCGGGATCCTGCAGCCGTCGGTGCTGGTCGCGCGGCTGATCGTGTTTTTCGCGATGCTGTTCGCGTCGGTCGAGGCCGCGAACCGGCTCGGTTTCTCGCAGGTGCGCGACGTCGTCACGCTGTTCATCGAATTCGGCGGCCACGTGCTGATGGGCGGCGTGATCCTCGTGATCGGCGTGTGGCTCGCGGGCCTCGCCCGCCGCGTGATCGAGCAGGCCGACCGCGAGCACAGCGTGCTGTTCGCACGCATCGCGCAATTCGCGATCCTCGGCCTCGTGTTCGCGATGGGGCTGCGCGCGATGGGCATCGCCAACGAAATCGTCCAGCTCGCGTTCGGTCTCGTGCTCGGCGCGATCGCGGTGGCCGTTGCGCTGTCGTTCGGCCTCGGCGGTCGCGAGGCGGCCGGCAAGCTGCTCGACCGCTGGTTCAACCAGCGCGGCGGCGGCCGGTAAGCACGGACGATCCGGCCTGCGTCGCGCGGGCCCGGATCGACGTCGCAACGGACGCGGCCGGCGTTTCCGCAAGCGAAACGTCAGCCGCGATCTTTGCCGAATTTCGATAACACGTCGTTTAATGACTCTCTAGCATCGATTCTCAGTCGCGCTGGTCCGCAGGCCCGGCGCCTTTGAGGAGAGAGTCCGATGAAAGCAGAGTCGAATGGCCGGCCCGCCGCCGGCGCCAAGCTGTCCGGCCAGCCCGCGCTGCAGCAGACGCTCGGGACCTGGCAACTGTGGGGCATCGCGGTCGGCCTCGTGATTTCCGGCGAATACTTCGGCTGGAGCTACGGCTGGGCGAGCGCCGGCACGCTGGGTTTCGTGATCACCGCGCTGTTCGTCGCGGCGATGTACACCACCTTCATCTTCAGTTTCACCGAGCTGACGACGTCGATTCCGCATGCGGGCGGCCCGTTCGCGTATGCGCGCCGCGCGTTCGGCCCGACCGGCGGCTATCTGGCCGGCGCCGCGACGCTCGTCGAGTTCGTGTTCGCGCCGCCCGCGATCGCGCTCGCGATCGGCGCGTACCTGCACGTGCAGTTTCCGGGGCTCGAACCGAAACACGCGGCGATGGGCGCGTATCTCGTGTTCATGGCGCTGAACATCGTCGGCGTGCAGATCGCGGCGACCTTCGAGCTCGTCGTCACGCTGCTCGCGATCTTCGAGCTGCTGGTGTTCATGGGCGTCGTGTCGCCGGGTTTCGCATGGAGCAATTTCACGAAGGGCGGCTGGTCGGGCGCCGATCACTTCAGCCTGGGCGCGTTCCACGGGATGTTCGCGGCGATTCCGTTCGCGATCTGGTTCTTCCTCGCGATCGAAGGCGTCGCGATGGCCGCCGAGGAAGCGAAGAACCCGAAGCGCTCGATTCCGATCGCGTACGTGGCCGGGATCCTGACCCTCGTGGCGCTCGCGATCGGCGTGATGGTGTTCGCCGGCGGCGCGGGCGACTGGACCAAGCTCGCGAACATCAACGATCCGCTGCCGCAGGCGATGAAGTACATCGTCGGCGCGAACAGCGGCTGGATGCACATGCTCGTGTGGCTCGGGCTGTTCGGGCTCGTCGCGTCGTTCCACGGGATCATCCTCGGCTATTCGCGCCAGATCTTCGCGCTGGCCCGCGAAGGCTACCTGCCCGAATGGCTCGCGAAGGTGCATCCGCGCTTCAAGACGCCGTACCGCGCGATCCTCGCGGGCGGCGTGGTCGGGATCGCCGCGATCTACAGCGACGAGCTGATCCAGTTCGGCGGGCAGACGCTCACCGCGAATATCGTGACGATGTCGGTGTTCGGCGCGATCGTGATGTATATCGTGAGCATGGCGGCGCTGTTCAAGCTGCGCCGCTCGCAGCCGAACCTGGAGCGACCGTTCCGCGCGCCGCTGTATCCGATCTTCCCGGCATTCGCGATCCTCGCGGCGCTGGTCTGCCTCGGTACGATGGTGTATTTCAACGGGCTGGTCGCGCTGGTGTTCGTCGGCTTCCTCGCGGTCGGTTACGCGTACTTCCTCGCGACCCGCGCGCAGCGCGCAAGCGCGCCCGGCGACGCGCTGCTCGAGGAGTGAGCGATGCCGACGGTGCAGGCGAAGGTGAAAGTGAAAGGCCGTTCCTGACGGCATCCGGCGCGCCCCGTCGAACGGGCGCGCCGTCGGCTTTTGATCGGGGGCGTGAACCGGCTCCGAGATGGACAAGGAGACTCGCACGATGTCCTATACCGAGACGATCGGTCCGCGCACGTACCGCTTCGCGGACCTGAAGACGCTGCTCGCGAAGGCGAGCCCGCTGCGTTCCGGCGACCAGCTCGCCGGCGTCGCGGCGGCGAGCGAGGAGGAGCGCGTCGCCGCGAAGATCGCGCTCGCGGGCGTGCCGCTGAAGGCGTTCCTGAGCGAAGCGGTGATCCCGTATGAAGACGACGAGGTCACGCGCCTCATCATCGACGATCACGACGCGCAGGCGTTCGCCGACATCTCGCACCTCACCGTCGGCGATTTCCGCAACTGGCTGTTGTCGCCCGCGGCCGACGGCGCGGCGCTCGAGCGGATCGCGCCCGGCCTCACGCCCGAGATGGTCGCGGCCGTGTCGAAGCTGATGCGCAACCAGGACCTGATCGCGGCCGCGAGGAAGCGCCGCGTCGTCACGCGCTTTCGCAACACGGTCGGGCTGGCCGGCCGGATGTCGGTGCGGCTGCAGCCGAATCACCCGACCGATGACGTGAAGGGCATCGCCGCATCGATGCTCGACGGGCTGATGTACGGCTGCGGCGACGCGATGATCGGCATCAACCCGGCCACCGACAGCCTCGCGGCGATCGTGAAATTGCTCGCGATGATCGACGGCTTCCGCGAGCGCTACGGCGTGCCGACCCAGTCGTGCGTGCTCACGCACGTGACCAACACGATCGCGGCGATCGAGAAGGGCGCGCCGGTCGATCTCGTGTTCCAGTCGATTGCGGGCACCGAGAAAGCCAATGCCAGCTTCGGGATCTCGCTCGCGCTGCTCGGCGAGGCGCGCGAGGCCGCACTGGCGCTGAAGCGCGGCACGGTCGGCGACAACCTGATGTACTTCGAGACGGGCCAGGGCAGCGCGCTGTCGGCGAACGCGCATTTCGGCGTCGACCAGCAGACCTGCGAAGTGCGCGCGTATGCGGTCGCGCGCAAGTTCGAGCCGTTCCTCGTGAACACCGTGGTCGGCTTCATCGGGCCCGAATACCTGTACGACGGCAAGCAGATCATCCGCGCGGGCCTCGAGGATCACTTCTGCGGCAAGCTGCTCGGCGTGCCGATGGGCTGCGACATCTGCTACACGAACCATGCGGAAGCCGACCAGGACGACATGGATACGCTGCTGACGCTGCTGGGGGCGGCCGGCATCAACTTCATCATGGGGATTCCGGGTGCGGACGACGTGATGCTGAACTACCAGAGCACGTCGTTCCATGACCAGCTCTACGTGCGCGAGGTGCTCGGGCTGCGCCGCGCGCCCGAGTTCGAGGAATGGCTGGAGACGATGGAGATCGCCGACGCGCACGGCGCGCTGCGCGCCGCGACGGCGCGCGTGCCGCTGCTCGCGGGGGCAAACGACTGGATGGGGGTGTCCGCATGAGCGACGCCGTCGAAAAGAACCCCTGGGCGCAGCTGAAGTCGTTCACGAACGCGCGGATCGCGCTCGGCCGCGCGGGCAACAGCCTGCCGACCGCGCCGCTGCTGGCCTTCAACCTGTCGCATGCGCAGGCGCGCGACGCGGTGCACCAGCCGCTCGACGCGGATGCGCTGCGGCGCGAGATCGAGGCGGCCGGCATGCTGCCGACGCTGCGCGTGCAGAGCGCCGCGCCCGACCGTGACCATTACCTGCGCCGGCCCGATCTCGGCCGCAAGCTGTCGGACGACAGCCGCGGGCTGCTGGCGGGTTACGGGGCGGCGCTCGACGAGGCGCCCGACGTCGTGTTCGTGGTCGGCGACGGGCTGTCGGCGTTCGCGGCCGCGAAGCAGGCGCTGCCGCTGTTGCAGGCCGTGCGGCCGCGGCTCGATGCGGATGGCTGGCGGATCGGCCCGGTGGTGGTCGCGACGCAGGCGCGCGTCGCGCTCGGCGACGAGATCGGCGAGCTGTTGCGCGCGAAGGTCGTCGCGATGCTGATCGGCGAGCGGCCCGGGCTCAGCTCGCCGGACAGCCTCGGCGTGTATCTGACGTGGGCGCCGAAGGTCGGCTGTCACGACGCGCTGCGCAACTGCATCTCGAACGTGCGGCCCGAAGGACTGCCGCACGCGGCCGCCGCGCACAAGCTGCATTACCTGATGACGCATGCGCGCAGGCTCGGGCTGACGGGCGTCGGGCTGAAGGACGACAGCGACGCGCTGTTGCCGGCGGCGGAAGCGGAGCGGATCGGTGTGACTACCTGAACAGCCGCTCGCACAGGAAATCGACGAACACGCGCAGCTTCGGCGACAACTGCCGGCTGGACGGCCACACGATCGAGAACTGCCCCGGCGCGATCCGGTAGTCGTCGAGCACGGTGACGAGCGCACCGTGGTCGAGTGCGTCGCGCGCGAGGAAGTCGGGCATGTAGCCGATGCCGAGCCCCGCGAGTACGGCGCCACGCAGCGCCTCCATGTTGTTGCAGGTCATCGCGGTGCGCAGCTTCAGCGGTGTGCCGTCGTCGGCCGCGAGCGCCCAGTCCTGCAGCTTGCCGGTGGTCGGAAAGCAGTAGCGCACGCAGTCGTGCGCTTCGAGCTCGCGCGGCGTGCGCGGCGTGCCGGCTTGCGCGAGATACGCGGGCGTCGCGCACAGCACGAACGCGAACGGACCGAGCCGCCGCGACATCAGGCTCGAATCGGACAGCGGGCCGCTGCGGATCACCGCGTCGAAGCCGCCTTCGACCACGTCGACCATCCGGTCGTTGAAATCGAGATCGAGTTCGACGTCCGGGTAGCGCTGCCGGAATTCGGGCAGCACCGGCAGCAGGAAGCGGTAGCCGATCACCGGCAGGCTCACGCGCAGCTTGCCGCGCGGGCGCTGCGCGGACGCCGTCACGGTCGCCTCCGCGTCGCGAAAATCCTCGAGGATGCGCTGGCAACGCTCGTAGAAATGCCGCCCCTCTTCGGTGAGCGTCACGCGCCGCGTCGTGCGATTGAACAGCCGCACGCCGAGCGACTGCTCCAGTTTCGCGATCGTCTTGCCGACCGCCGACGCCGAGATGCCGAGCGCGCGGCCGGCCGCGACGAAGCTCAGCGCTTCGGCGGCGCGGACGAACGCGACGATACCGGTGAGATTTTCCATCGAATCGAAGGGCGTGCGGCGACGCACGCTGCCAGGTGAATTGCGGAATTCTAGTCCGTTATATGTGGAGCTTCGCGGGGTTTTTCGCGGATTGAATCGGATTTATCGTCTGTCGCTCTGATGGCGCATCCGCGCCGGCTTTTCGAGGAGCGATGATGGATCACCCTGTTTCAGCCGTTTCGGCCCTGGCGGCGCGTCGGCGCGCGTGGGTGCTGGCCGCCGTCTGCATGGCCGCCGTCGCGCTGCCGCTGTCGTTTTCGGGCGGCGCGGTCGCGACGCCGGCGATCGGCCGCGACCTGCACGGCAGCCCGGTCGCGATGAACTGGATCACCAACGCGTTCATGCTCGCGTTCGGCAGCTTCCTGATGGCGTCGGGCGCGCTGGCTGACCAGTTCGGCCGCAAGCGCCTGTTCGCGATCGGCGTCGGCGGCTTCACGCTGATGTCGGTCGCGCTCGCGTTCGCGCCGTCGATGCTCGCGGTCGACTTGCTGCGCGCCGCGCAAGGGCTTTCGGCGGCTGCGGCGCTGGCCGGCGGCACGGCCGCGCTCGCGCAGGAATTCGACGGCGCGGCGCGCACGCGTGCGTTCAGCCTGCTCGGCACGACGTTCGGGATCGGGCTCGCGTTCGGGCCGGTGCTCGCTGGCGGTTTGATCGGGCATTACGGCTGGCGCGCGATCTTCGTGACGAGCGCGGTGGCCGGCGTGCTGTCGCTCGCGTTCGGGCTGCCGCGCATGCACGAGTCGCGCGATCCGCACGCGACCGGGCTCGACTGGCCCGGCACGGCGGCGTTCACGACCGCGCTGACGCTGTTCACGTTCGGCGTGATCGAGGCGCCCGCGCGCGGCTGGTCGAGCCCGCTCGTGATCGCGCTGCTGGCCGGCGCGGCGCTCGGCGCGTGCGCGTTCGTGACGATCGAGACGCGCGTCGCGCGGCCGATGCTCGACCTGTCGCTGTTTCGCATCGCGCGCTTCGTCGGCGTGCAGGTGCTGCCGGTGTCGACCTGCTGCTGCTACATCGTGCTGCTCGTCGTGCTGCCGCTGCGCTTCATCGGTATCGACGGTTTCAGCGAGATCGACGCCGGCTGGCTGATGCTCGCGATTTCCGCGCCGATGCTGGTCGTGCCGCTCGTCGCGGCGACGCTCACGCGCTGGCTGTCGGCCGGCGTGATTTCAGGGCTCGGGCTGCTGGTCGCGGCAGCCGGGCTCGTGTGGCTCGGAATCGCGTTGCGCGGCGGCGCGGGGCCGGCGGCGATCGCGCCGATGCTCGCGATCGGTGTCGGCGCCGGCATGCCGTGGGGGCTGATGGACGGGCTGTCGGTGAGCGTCGTGCCGAAGGAGCGCGCGGGGATGGCGACGGGCATTTTCAGCACGACGCGCGTGGCCGGCGAGGGGATCGCGCTGGCGATCGTCGGCGCGGTACTGGCCGCGCTCGCGCAAGCGGGGCTCGGGCACGCGGCAGGGGCGGCCGGTGCTGCCGATGCGCCGGATGCGACGCTGCGGGCCGCCGCGCGGCTCGCGACCGGCGATCTCGCGGGCGCGGCGGCCGCGTTGCCGGGCGTCGGTCGGGCAGCGTTGATCGCGAGCTACACGCACGCGTTCGACCGGCTGCTGATGGGGCTGGCCGTCGTCACCGTGCTGTGCGCGGTGGTGGTGTTCGGGTTTCTCGGCCTGCGGCCGGCCGCCGATGAAACGGGCGACGATGCGGACGGCCGCGCGCCCGCCGATGCGTCGGCGCGCAGCCGGATCGAGCCGGCCTGCGCGGAGACGCACGGGCGGTGAGTGTTGCATCGCGACGCGTCGACGCGTCGGTACTTCGACGCGTTGGCACATCGGCACATCGGCACATCGGCATTTCGGTCGATGCAGGCGCCGTGCCCGCATGGTCGGCTGGCCAGCGCGTCACCCGTCGCGCATCACGCCAGCACGAGCGGCGGCAGCGCCGCATCCGCGCGCGCCTGCGCACGTTCCACATCGATCACCAGATAGCGCAACGCGTCCGGCCACAGGTGCGCGCGCGCTTGCGCATCCTCGTCGAGCGTCGCGCGGCCCTGCACGAGCCAGGTCGTCTGGCGCACGAAATCGACGAACAGCAGCGCGATGGCCGGATTCACGAGCAGGTTGCCGATCGTGTTGAGCAGGTTGTTGCCCGCGAAATCGGGCAGCACCAGCGTGCGGCGATCCGGGATATCGACGAGCGGCGTGAACGAGCCGTCGGCGCGCGGCTGGCGGCCACGGTACGAACAGTCGCCGTTACCGGCCGCGTCGGCGGTCGCGACGATCAGGAAAGCCTGCTCGCGGATGAATGCGATGGCGTCGTCGGTCAGGGGGCCGCGATCGTTCATGGTGTCGGTCGGCGCGTGCGCCGTGGCGTGGGGATCGGTGATCCGCACGCAAGCGACATGCCACGCGCGGCGGCGCGCCTCCACGGGCAGCGCCCCTGCGCGCACTGTGGAAATTCCGAACAGCGATCCCGTCGCTGCGCAATCGCGATGTTCAGAATCGGTACACCCGCCGTGTTGCGTGCGTGAACACTGCACGGTGCGAACACGGGCCGGCCGCGATCGACATGCCCCCGGTCCGTTTGGCACGCATGTTGCGTAAACGGGACCAGCGCATTCCAACCGGCGCTGTACTCACACAAGCACGATGAACAGGAGACATGTATGAACCCGTTTGACCTGAAGCAACTGGGCCTCGACGTCGAATACCCGTACCGTCAGCAATACGACAACTACATCGGCGGCAAGTGGGTGGCGCCCGTGAAGGGCGAGTATTTCGAGAACGTGTCGCCGATCAACGGCCAGCCGTTCTGCCGCATCCCGCGCTCCGGCGCCGACGACATCGAGCTGGCGCTCGACGCCGCGCATGCCGCGCGCCGCAAGTGGGGCAAGACGTCCGTCGCCGAGCGCGCGAACCTGCTGCTCGCCGCCGCCGACCGGATGGAAAAGAACCTGAAGCTGCTGGCCGTGGCCGAGACGATCGACAACGGCAAGCCGCTGCGCGAGACGATGGCGGCCGACCTGCCGCTCGCGATCGACCACTTCCGCTATTTCGCGGGCTGCATCCGCGCGCAGGAAGGCGGCATCTCCGAAATCGACGACAACACCGTCGCGTACCATTTCCACGAGCCGCTCGGCGTGGTCGGCCAGATCATCCCGTGGAACTTCCCGTTGCTGATGGCCGCGTGGAAGCTCGCGCCGGCGCTCGCGGCCGGCTGCTGCGTGGTGATGAAGCCGGCCGAGCAGACGCCCGCGTCGGTGCTCGTGCTGATGGAGCTGATCGGCGACCTGTTCCCGGCCGGCACGATCAACATCGTGAACGGCTTCGGCAAGGAAGCGGGCGAAGCGCTCGCGACCAGCAAGCGGATCGCGAAGATCGCGTTCACGGGCTCGACCCCGGTCGGCAAGCACATCCTGCGCGCGGCGGCCGACAGCCTGATCCCGTCGACGGTCGAACTGGGCGGCAAGAGCCCGAACATCTTCTTCGCCGACGTGCTCGACCAGGACGACGCGTTCCTCGACAAGGCGCTCGAAGGGCTCGCGATGTTCGCGCTGAACCAGGGCGAGGTGTGCACGTGCCCGTCGCGGATCCTGATCCAGGAATCGATCTACGAACGCTTCATCGAGAAGGCCGTCGCGCGCGTCGAGCGCATCAAGTCCGGCCACCCGCTCGACCTGCAGACGATGATCGGCGCGCAGGCGTCGCAGCAGCAGCTCGACAAGATCCTGTCGTACATCGACATCGGCCGCGGCGAAGGCGCGCAATGCCTGACGGGCGGCGAGCGCGCGGCGCCGGCCGCCGACCTCGGCACGGGCTACTACGTGAAGCCGACGATGCTGCTCGGCAACAACAAGATGCGCGTGTTCCAGGAGGAGATCTTCGGGCCGGTCGCGTCGGTGATGACGTTCAAGGACGAGCAGGAAGCGATCGAACTCGCGAACGATACGTTCTACGGGCTCGGCGCCGGCGTGTGGACGCGCAACGGCACGCGTGCGTACCGGATGGGCCGCGAGGTCGAGGCCGGCCGCGTGTGGACCAACTGCTACCACCTGTACCCCGCGCATGCGGCGTTCGGCGGCTACAAGCAGTCGGGGATCGGCCGCGAGACGCACAAGATGGCGCTGTCGAACTATCAGCAGACGAAGTGCCTGCTGGTCAGCTACCAGGCCGAGGCGCTCGGGTTCTTCTGATCGCCGAAGCCGGCGCGACGTGTCGGGGCCGGTTGGGCCCCGTACGTCGCCCGGTTCGATTTCCCTGTTCGACAGTCGGCGCGGGCTGCGTTGTTGGCGGCCGGCGCCGGCCACGCTGCCGACCGCCGCGCATGCGCGGCGGTACGGCGCGCCGATGCATACGACGACCCCCAGCATGGCAGAACCGCCCCGATCCTTTCCCCGTCACCCGGTATTTCATCCGGGCGAACTCGACGCGCAACACCGCTTCGGCGTCGCCGACGAAGCCGAGCGGATGAGCGACACCGTGACGACGCGGCTGAGCCTCGGCGTGCGGCAGTTCGTCGAATCGCAGCCGTTCATGTTCGTCGGCATGGCATCCGGCGCGGGTGCCTCGATGACCTGCGACATCGTGCAGAGCCGACGCGACGCGAACGGCGATCTGCTGCCGGTGGTACGCGTGATCGACACGAAGACGCTGCGGTTCGCGTTGCCCGCCGCGCATGGCGGCGACGGCGGCCGGATCGACGCGGCCGCCTGCGACGGCAGCGGCGTCGGATTGCTGTTCGTCGATTTCGTGCGCGGCCTGCGCTACCGGATCAACGGTCGCGCCACGCTGCGCGCCGATCTGCCGGAAGCGGACGCGGCGCCGTGGGCGGCGGGCAGCGCGATCGTCGAGCTGGCGATCGCGCACGCATACGGCAATTGCGGCACGCGGGTCGTGCGGCTGAAGCCGGCCCGGTAGCCGGCATCCGGGCGCGGGCGGCGGCGCGCATGCGCGGTCGCCGCGCGGATCGCACCGGCGGCGTGCGCGGCATGCCGCCTTCGGGTGCGCCCGCATGGCGCGCGGCGGCCGGACAGCGTGGAATGGCGGGTTGCTCGCCGGGCCGTGCGGTTCGGCACGGGACTTGCGTGGCACGCAGGGTTCCGCGCAGGTGAGGGAGGACACGATGGATCAACACGTGGTGAGTACGGAAGAACCGACCGCCGAAGACACGCGGCGCAGCGCGCAGGGCGACGATGCGTTCGCCGGGCAGGCCGTCGTCAGCGTCGCGCACGATGCGGACGAGCAGGCGCGCAACCTGATCGGCTGGCGGCAGACCTACGACCAGCTCGCGGCCGGCCGCTTCGTCGGCACGCTGACCGAGCTGCCGCTGGACACGATGAAGCTGTTTCGCGAATCGACCAGCCATCTGCTGCGCCAGGCGTGCGAAGTGCGCGGCGATGCGTACTGGTTCGGCATTCCGCTCGTGTGCGACGGCTCGGCGCGCGTCGATGCGTGCCGCATCGGCCCCGGCGCGCTCGCATTTCGGCCCGGCAACGTCGAATTCGAACTGGTGACGCCCGCGCAGTTCTCGATCTACGGCGTCGTCGTGCGCGGCGACGTGCTGCGCCGCTATGCCGAGGACGTCGAGCGCCGCGCGCTCGACGAGCGGCTGTTCACGCAGCGCGTGATGCAGGTCGGCGATGCGCGGCTCGCGCGGCTGTGCGCGCTGCTCGGCCGCCGGCTCGACGGCGCGGTGGCGATGGCCGGCCCGCTGCCCGATGCGCAGCGCGACGACCTGCAGGCCGAAGTGCTGGCCGCGCTGTTCGATGCCTGCGCGCAGCCGGCCGACGACGGCAGCGGCGGCGCGCCGTCGACGCGCCGCTGGCTCGTCGACCAGGCGCGCGACTACGTGCTCGCGCACCGCACGCGCCCGGTCGGCGTGCCCGAGCTGTGCGAGCAGCTGCACGTGAGCCGGCGCACGCTGCAGTACTGTTTCCAGGACGTGCTCGGCATGGCGCCCGCGACCTACCTGCGCACGCTGCGGCTGAACGGCGCGCGGCGCGACCTGTGCGGGCGCGCGGCGGGGTCGGTGCAGGACGTCGCGGAGGCGTGGGGTTTCTGGCATCTCAGCCAGTTCGCGACCGATTACCGGCGCCTGTTCGGCAAGCGGCCGTCGGAGACGCTGCGCGATCGCGCGTGAGGGGCTTGGCGGGAAGGCGGGCGGCCGGAGCGGCGTCTGCAGTGGTGCTGACGCTGTGGGCGTGCCGCTACTGGCTTGATCGTTCCGCTCGCCGCTGCGCAGGCTTCGCTCAGATCGCCGATGCAGCCACGTCGCGCGGTGCGGGCCACGCGAGCGCGTCCCAGTCGATTGCGCGGTAAGCGGCTTCGACCGCCGCCAGATCGTCCGGCCGCTCGCTGCGATGCAGCCCGTGCAATGCGGCCGGCACGTCAAGCGTGACGGGCACGCAATGCGGATAGTCGCGCACGCGCAGCGCCGGGCCGATTGTCGTGAAGCATGCGAGCGTCGGCACGTCGAAACCGTCGGCGAGATGCAGGGCCGCCGTGTCCGGCGCGAACAGCAGGCTCGCGCCCTTGATCCAGGCGATGAAGCGCGCGGTGTCGGCCGCGTCGCTGCTCACATCCACGTAAGCCGGATGCGCGAGCGGACCGAAGCCGACTACCGGCAATCCGTAACGCTGCGCGAGCCGATCCACGAACGCGACGCGCAGCGCGGGCGGCACGCTGCGCACCGCGGTGCTCGCACTCGGGCAGAACAGCACGTACGGCCGCTGCCATTCGGCCGGCAGTGCGGGCAGCGGCAGCCGCGCGAGCCAGCGGTTGCGCTTCGCGGCGGCCGGCACGGCGGCCGGATCGACGCCGAGCGCGTCGAGGAAAAAGTCGATCATCGGCAGCCGCGCGAACGCGGGCCAGTACAGGTGATTGCCGACGTCGATGCAGTGCGGCTCCGTGGCCAGCGCTTCGGCGGGGTACGGCAGCGCGCGCGACGGCGCGACGACGTCGGCCGCGAGCGCGTACAGCGCATCGACATAGCGCGGCGCGCGCGCCGGCCGGTACAGCGTGAGGCGCAGGCCCGGATGGGCATCCCGCAACGCGGCGAGGGCCGTCATCCCGATCACCGAATCACCGAGCGTGACGCCCATGCCGTTGATCACGTGCACGTGCCGCGCCGCGCCGTAGTCGAGCCGGAACGGTCGGGACGCGGCGTGCCGCAGGCCGAGCGCGGGCGCGGCCGCTACATGGCCTTCGGCGCGCGCGTCGCCCTGCTCGAGGTCGTACGGCGCGACGAGCGTGCCGTCGGGCGCGAGCAGCGTGCCGGGGCAGGTCAGCGCGTCGTCGTGCGACAGCGCGGCGACGGGCGGCGTGGCGTGCATGTCGCCCGACGTCATGCGCCGCGCGCGCGGCGGCCCTGCTCGCGGATCTGCTCGAGCGTCGCGGCGGGTGTGCTGGCGTCCTGCGGGATGCGGATCTCGATCACCGCGGGCAGCCCGCAGGTCAACGCGCGTTCGAGCGCGGGCGCGAAATCGGCGGTGCGCTCGATCGTCTCGCCATGCGCGCCGAACGCACGCGCATACGCGGCGAAATCCGGATTCGTGAGCCCCGTGCCGTGCACGCGGCCCGGGTAGTTACGCTCCTGATGCATGCGGATCGTGCCGAAATGACCGTTGTTGACGACGATCGCGACGATGTTCAGCCCGTATTGCATCGCGGTCGCGAGCTCGTTGCCGGCCATCATGAAGCAGCCGTCGCCCGCGAGCGCGACGACGGCGCGCTGCGGATACAGCGACTTCGCGGCGAGCGCGGCCGGCAGCCCGTAGCCCATCGCGCCGCTCGTCGGCGCAAGCTGCGAACGGTAGTGCCGGTACGCGAAGTGGCGATGCAGCCAGATCGCATAATTGCCCGCGCCGTTGGTCAGGATCGCGTCGTGCGGCAGGCGCTCGCGCAACTGCACCATCACGTCGCCGAGTTGCACATCGCCGGGCATCGGCAGCGGCGCATGCCATTCGCGGTATGCGCGGTGCGCGTCGGCGGCCGCGCCGGCCCACGCGGGCCGCTCCGGCGGTTCGAGCGCGGCCAGCGGCGCGGCGATCTCGGGCATGCCCGACACGATCGGCAGGTCGGCGGCGTACACGCGGCCGAGTTCGTCCGCGCCCTGATGCACGTGGATCAGCGTCTGGCGCGTTTTCGGGATGTCGAGCAGCGTGTAGCCGCCGGTCGTCGCTTCGCCGAGGCGCGGCCCGATCACGAGCAGCAGGTCGGCGTCGCGGATGCGTTTCGCGAGCGCGGGGTTGATCCCGAGCCCGACGTCGCCCGCGTAGTTCGGGTGCGCGTTGTCGATCGTGTCCTGGAAGCGGAACGCGCACGCGACCGGCAATTGCCAGCGTTCGACGAAGGTGCGCAGGTTCGCGCACGCGTCCGGCGTCCAGCCGCTGCCGCCGACGATCGCGAACGGCCGCTCCGCGCGCGCGAGCCGCTCGCGCAGCTCGTCGAGCTGCGCGGCCGACGGCGCCGCCGCGATGCGTTTCGCGGCCGGTGCGACGGGCTGCGGCGCGCACGCGTCGGACAGCACGTCCTCCGGCAGCGCGAGCACGACCGGGCCGGGCCGGCCGGACGTCGCGACGTGGAACGCATGGCTCAGGTATTCGGGGATGCGGCGCGGGTCGTCGATCTGCGCGACCCATTTCGCCATCTGGCCGAACATCCGGCGGTAGTCGATTTCCTGGAAGGCTTCGCGGTCGAGGTGTTCGCGTGCGCACTGGCCGACGAACAGGATTATCGGCGTCGAATCCTGGAACGCGGTATGCACGCCGATCGACGCATGGGTCGCGCCGGGCCCGCGCGTGACGAACGCGATGCCCGGGCGGCCGGTCAGCTTGCCGACCGCTTCGGCCATGTTCGCGGCGGCCGCCTCGTGGCGGCAGACGACCGTCTGGATGCGGGCGGTGTCGTCCGCGAGCGCATCGAGCACGGCGAGGAAACTCTCGCCCGGCACGCAGAACACGCGTTCGACGTGATTGGCGAGCAACGCATCGACGAGCAGTCGCGCACCGGTGGTGGTGCGCGGCTCGAGATCCTTGGAATGCGACATGGACTGCCGTCTCCCTGGGTAGCGGGACGTACAGCTTACGCCGGATGGCCAGGCGCTGAAAAGTGTCGGAACGCCGGGTGGTTCGGTGCGGACGTCCCGGCTTCGGCTGGCTGATCGGCCAGCTTGTGCGCGTGGGCGCGACGGCGGAAAGTCAGGGCTACGGACACTGAGCCGGACGCTGCTTCCAGCGTGAAAGCGGGTCGACCAAATAACAATAAATCGGGAGGCCATTCAATAGTAAAATTTCAACGGATGAGTAAAAAAATGGGGCAAGAATCGCCATGACGACCGAAACGATCGATCAAAAGACGCTGACGGAGCTGGTCGAAGCCGGCGCGGTGCGTGCGGCCCGCGTGGTCGGTTGCGGCAACGGCTGGGCGCTCTCGGCCCGCTGCGGCGCGCACGAGCGTTTCCTGTCGGCCAAGCGCGGCGACGTGCGGGTGTTTCGCCGATTTGAAACGCTGGTCGGCTTTCTGCGTGACATCGGTATCAGCCGGTTCGATGTGGATGCGTCGGCCTTCGATCCGGATGCGGCCGGCCGGGCGACGCGGCCCGATCGGGCGGTGGCGTTGAAGGCGGCACACGAGGCGGCGGCCCACGATCGCTGGTTTCGGGAACAGGTGCAGCAGGCGCTGGACGACCCGCGTGCGTCGATTCCGGACGCCGAAGTCAGCGCCGACTTCGCGTCGCGCCGTGCGGCACTGCGTGATCGGCTCGCGGGCAGGCGTGGGGATGTTTCTTGACCCTGGCGCTGCACTGGAACCCGAAGGCGCTGGAGGATCGCGCCGCGATCATGGACTACATCGCCGAGGACGACCCGCTGGCTGCGGTCGAACTCGACGAACGGCTGGAAGAAAGGGCGGTGGCGCTACCGGCCCACGCCGAGTTGTATCGGCAAGGGCGGGTGGCCGGCACACGCGAGCTGGTGATCGCGCCGAACTATGTGCTCGTGTACCGAATCCGGCCGGCCGATGGCATCGTGGAGATTCTCCGCGTACTGCATGCGCGACGGCAATGGCCGTAATGCGCGATATTCGCCGTTCTGGTGACCAACAACGAGCGGGATCTCGCGAGTCACCCGGGATTGCGGCTCGAGAACTGGTTGAACGATTGATGTGTGCACGCCGGGACCCGGCGGTCATGCAAGCGTTCATTCGTCTCGCATGACCGCCTGATCCAGCATCAGCACTCGACGATATTCACCGCCAGCCCGCCGCGCGACGTTTCCTTGTACTTGGTCTTCATGTCGGCGCCCGTCTCGCGCATCGTCTTGATCACGGAGTCGAGCGACACGTAGTGCGAGCCGTCGCCGCGCAGCGCCATGCGCGCCGCGTTGACGGCCTTCACCGACGCCATCGCGTTGCGTTCGATGCACGGGATCTGCACCATCCCGCCCACCGGGTCGCAGGTCAGGCCGAGGTTGTGCTCCATTCCGATCTCGGCCGCGTTCTCGACCTGCTGCGGCGTGCCGCCGAGCACGGCCGCGAGTGCGCCCGCGGCCATCGAGCACGCGACGCCCACTTCGCCCTGGCAACCGACTTCCGCGCCGGAGATCGACGCGTTGAGCTTGTACAGGATGCCGATCGCGGCGGCCGTCAGCAGGAAATCGATCACGCCCTGTTCGTTCGCGCCGGGCGTGAAGCGCGTATAGTAGTGCAGCACCGCCGGGATGATGCCGGCCGCGCCGTTGGTCGGCGCGGTGACGACGCGGCCGCCGGCCGCGTTTTCCTCGTTGACCGCGATCGCGTACAGGTTGATCCAGTCGATCATCGACAGCGGATCCTGCAGCGCGCGCTCAGGGCTGCCCGTCAGCGTGCGGTACAGCTGCGGCGCGCGGCGCTTGACCTGGAACGGGCCGGGCAGGTTGCCGTCGGCGTCCGGGTTGCCGATCCCGCAGCCGCGCGACACGCACGACTGCATCACGGCCCAGATCTTCAGCAGCCCGTCGCGCGTTTCTTCCTCGGTGTGCCACGCGCGCTCGTTTTCCCACATCAGTTGCGCGATCGACTTGCCGGTCGACGCGGTCAGCGCGAGCAGCTCCGCGCCGGTGCGGAACGGATGCGTCATCTGCTCGGCCGCGCTCAGCACCTTGGTGTTCGGCGCGCCCGCCGTCACGACGAAGCCGCCGCCGACCGACAGATAAGTGCGCTCGGCCAGCACCGCGCCGTTCGCGTCGCTCGCGCGCAGCTTCATCCCATTCGGATGTTCGGGCAGCGCCTGGCGGTAGAACGCGATGTTGTCCTTCAGCACGAACGGCACCGGATGCGTGCCGAGCAGCGCGAGTTGCTTCGTCTTGCGGACGTCTTCGAGTCGCGCGTCGATCGTGTCGGGATCGACCGTGTCGGGCGCGTCGCCGAGCAGGCCGAGCATCACGCCGCGGTCGGTGCCGTGGCCCTTGCCGGTGGCGCCGAGCGAGCCGTACAGCTCGACCTTCACGTGGGCCGTCGCGTCGAGCAGCCCGTCGCGCTCGAGGCCCTGGACGAACATCAGCGCCGCGCGCATCGGTCCGACCGTGTGCGAACTGGACGGACCGATGCCGATCTTGAAGAGGTCAAACACGCTGACTGCCATTTCGATACCTGCCTTGCGATAAGAATGATGCTAGCGCGCCTGCAATGGCAGGCACGCGGCGAGCCATGCGGGCGGCGTTGGGGAAAGCTGCTGCGCGACGCGGGCATAGCGCCCGTCGAGCCGCGCGGCCAGATGAAAGAGTTCGGTGGCGTTTTTCGGGTCCCACTGCCCCGTGTAACCCGGCAAGCCGGCCTCGCGGCGCTTCGCGTCGAACGGCACCGGTGAATTCACGAATTCCTCGTGCGTCTTCTCGCCGAGCGCATACGGCACGAGCCAGTCGAGCGCGGCCGCGAGCGTCGCGCCATTCGCGCCGCGCTCGCGCAGCCAGTTGCGGTTGAAGCGGCGCGCGGCGAGCGCGGCCGTCACCAGCGGCTGCAGATCGTAGACCGCGTAATGCAGCGCATCGCGTTCCTCGAAATCCCAGGTCTTGCCGTCCGGGCCGATGTTGTCGGCGAGATGCTCGACGAACAGCCGCTGCGCGGCGTTCATCATCTTGCGGTCGCCGAGCGTGAACGCGGACAGCGCGATCAGCTTGATCCGGTGGCTCTGCCAGTTGTTGCGCCAGGTGCCGGTGAGCGGGCGCTTCTGCGCGTCGACCTGCGCGACATAGCCGGCGCCGAGCTTCGCGATGAACGCGGCCGTCGCGTTGCGCGTTTTCACCGGCAACGCGCTCGCGGTCATGTCGTACGCAATGATCAGGCTCTCGAAGCGCGTCTCGTCGATCGGGTTGAAGCTCGGCTGGTAGGTCGAGACCCACGCGGACAGGAAGTGGTCGACGAGCTGCAGGTAGCGCGGCGCGTTCGTCACGCGCCACGCGAGCGCCGCGTCGCGCATCAGGTCCATGTCCCGCAGCGCGGCCGCGCTCTGGTCGTAGATGCCTTCGTGCGGTAGCGTGCCCTCGGTGTGCACGCGCGCCATCGCTTTCGGCTGCTCGCCGATGCGCGCGTCGACGCTGCGGATCAGCGCCTGCACGCCCGGCTCGGCCTGCGTCGTCTCGCTCGTCTGCAGCGCCGGCGCCGCGCAGAAATTCATCGCCGCGCGCGCACTGCCGGCGGCGCCGAGGCCGGCGGCGGCCAGCGACAGCGACGCGACGAGCATCGGCACGTAGCGGCCTGCGCGGATGCGCGGCCGCCGCTCGGTTGCACCATGGCCCGGAAACATCGGACGCACCATGCGGAACTCCTTCATTGGCTGGATCGCGTGTGATGTTAGCCGGATTGGCGGATGAACGTGAACCGGTCGGCCCGGCGAACGCAAAAACCGCACGCAACCCGGGGTTGCGTGCGGTGCGGTCACCATTGGTCGGCTCCGGGCCTGGCGCGCGTTATGCGTAGTCCGACATCGGCACGCACGAGCAGAACAGATTGCGGTCGCCGTACGCGTTGTCCGCACGGCCGACCGGCGGCCAGTACTTGTTCGTGCCGAGCGATGCGACCGGGTACGCGGCCTGCTCGCGCGAGTACGCGTGCGGCCATTCGTTCGCGGTGACGACGGCCGCCGTGTGCGGTGCGTGACGCAGCGGGTTGTCCTCGCGATCGGCGCGGCCTTCCTCGACCGCGCGGATTTCCTCGCGGATCGCGATCATCGCGGCGATGAAGCGGTCGAGTTCTTCCTGCGATTCCGATTCGGTCGGCTCGACCATCAGCGTGCCCGGCACCGGGAAGCTCATCGTCGGCGCGTGGAATCCATAGTCCATCAGGCGCTTCGCGACGTCGTCGACGCTGATGCCGCTCGTTTCCTTGATCGGACGCAGGTCGAGAATGCACTCGTGCGCGACGAGCCCGCCCGGGCCCGAATACAGCACCGGGTAATGCGGCGCGAGGCGCTTCGCGATGTAGTTCGCGTTGAGGATCGCGGTTTCCGTCGCGGCGGTCAGGTTCTTCGCGCCCATCATCGCGATGTACATCCACGAGATCGGCAGGATCGACGCCGAGCCGTACGGCGCGGCCGACACCGCGCCGATGCCGTCTTCCGTGCGTGCGTAGCCGGTCGAGCGCTGGTTCGGCAGGAACTTCGCGAGGTGCGCGCCGACCGCGACCGGGCCGACGCCCGGGCCGCCGCCGCCGTGCGGGATGCAGAAGGTCTTGTGCAGGTTCAGGTGCGACACGTCGCCGCCGAACTGGCCCGGCGCGGTCAGGCCGACCATCGCGTTCATGTTCGCGCCGTCGACGTACACCTGGCCGCCGTGCGCATGGACGATTTCGCAGATCTCGCGGACGTTCTGCTCGAACACGCCGTGCGTCGACGGGTACGTGATCATGATCGCCGCGAGGTCCTTCGAGTGCTGTTCGGCCTTCGCCTTCAGGTCGGCGATGTCGACGTTGCCCTGCGCGTCGCAGGCGACGACCACGACCTTCATGCCGGCCATGTGCGCGGACGCCGGGTTCGTGCCGTGCGCGGACGCCGGGATCAGGCACACGTCGCGATGGCCTTCGCCGCGCGATGCGTGGTACGCGTGGATGATCAAGAGACCCGCGTACTCGCCCTGCGAGCCCGCGTTCGGCTGCAGCGACACGGCCGCGTAGCCGGTGGCCGCGACGAGCATCTGCTCAAGCTGGTCGATCATCTCGCGGTAGCCGACGGTCTGCTCGGCCGGGGCGAACGGGTGGATCCGGCCGAACTCGGGCCACGTGACGGGCAGCATTTCCGACGTCGCGTTCAGCTTCATCGTGCACGAGCCGAGCGGGATCATCGAGCGGTCGAGCGCGAGATCCTTGTCCGACAGGCTGCGCAGGTAGCGCAGCATTTCGGTTTCGGAATGGTGGCGGTTGAACACGTGGTGCGTCAGGTACGCGCTCGTGCGCTCGAGGCCGGCCGGCAGCGCGGCGACGCCGGCGAGGCCCGCGTCCAGCGCATCGACGGCCGGCGCGGTGCCGCCCGCGGCCTGCGCGAACACGTCGAGCAGGTCGGCGAGGTCGTCGCGCGTCGTCGTTTCGTCGACCGATACGCCGACTTGCGTGGCGCTCACGCGGCGCAGGTTGATGCGCTTCGCCTTCGCGAATTCGTGGACCTGCGCGGTGCGCGCGCCGGTGTCGATCGTCAGCGTGTCGAAGAACGTGTCGTTGACGGTCGCGAAGCCGAGCTGTTTCACGCCGGCGGCGAACAGCGCCGCGATGCGGTTCACGCGCAGCGCGATCGTCTTCAGGCCGTGCGGGCCGTGGTAGACCGCGTACATGCTGGCCATGATCGCGAGCAGCGCCTGTGCGGTACACACGTTCGACGTCGCCTTTTCGCGGCGGATGTGCTGTTCGCGCGTCTGCAGCGCGAGGCGCAGCGCGGGCTTGCCCTGCGCGTCGACCGTCACGCCGACGAGGCGGCCCGGCATCTGGCGCTTGAATTCGTCGCGCACGGCCATGTAAGCGGCGTGCGGGCCGCCGAAGCCCATCGGCACGCCGAAGCGCTGCGTGTTGCCGACCGCGACGTCCGCGCCCCATTCGCCGGGCGGCGTCAGCACGGTGAGCGCGAGCAGGTCGGCCGCGACGACCACGTGGCCGCCGGCCGCGTGGATCGCTTCGGTGAGCGCGCGGTAGTCGCGCACGTCGCCGTTCACGCCCGGGTATTGCAGCAGCACGCCGAACGCGTTCGCCTGCGCGGCGTCGGCCGCCGGGCCCGTCTTGACTTCGATGCCGATCGGCAGCGCGCGCGTGCGGATCACTTCGAGCGTTTGCGGCAGCACGTCGTCGGCCACATAGAACACGTTCGACTTCGGCTTGCCGGTACGCTGCAGCAGCGTCATCGCTTCGGCCGCGGCCGTCGCTTCATCCAGCAGCGACGCGTTCGAGATCGCGAGGCCGGTGAGGTCGGCCACCATCTGCTGGAAGTTCAGGAGCGCCTCGAGGCGGCCCTGGGAAATTTCGGGCTGGTACGGCGTGTAGGCCGTGTACCACGCCGGGTTTTCGAGCACGTTGCGCAGGATCACGGCCGGCGTGTGCGTGTCGTGATAACCCTGGCCGATATAGGAGCGGAACACCTGGTTCTTGTCCGCGAGCGCACGCAGCGCGGCGAGGGCTTCGGCCTCGCTCTTCGGCTGTGCGAACGGGCCGAGCGGCAGCGTTTCGGCGCGGCGGATCGAGGCCGGGATCACGGCGTCGATCAGGGCGGCGCGCGACGCGAAGCCGAGCGTGTCGAGCATGGCCTGCTGGCTGGCGGCGTCGGGGCCGATGTGGCGTTCGGCGAACGCGTCGTGCGTTTCGAGCGCGGCGAGCGAGAGGGGCGTGCGGTTCATCAGGCGGTCCGGGTGTTCGAGCTTCATGGCGTGACTCTGGTCCCGCGCGCGCCGAGGCCGGCGCCGCGCGGTTCGGGTAGGGAAATTAGTCGATCAGCTTGCTGTAGGCGTCGGCGTCGATCAGCTTGTCGGTCGACGCGCCGGCCGCGAGCTTGATCTTGAAGAGCCACACGCCGTACGCATCGCCGTTCACTTCTTCCGGCGCGTCGGTGGCTGCTTCGTTGATGGCGACGATCTCGCCGGACACCGGCGAGTAGATGTCGGAGGCCGCCTTCACCGATTCGACGACGCCGACGGCGTCGCCCGCGTTCACCGACTTGCCGACTTCGGGCAGCTCGAGGAAGACGATGTCGCCGAGCGTGCTCTGCGCGTGATCGGTGATGCCGACCGTCAGCGTGCCGTCCGCCTCGGTGCGGATCCACTCGTGTTCGTCGGTGTATTTCAGCTCGGCCGGGACGTTGCTCATCGGATGCTCCTGGATAAAAGGGTGTGTTCGTTCTGCTGGCGCGCCGCCATGGCACGCCGGATAGGGTTGCGCCGGGCGCCATCTCCCGGCTTGCCGGGAGGCGGCCCCGCGGCCGCTTCTCGGTCGTTACGCAGCGAGGACCTTGCCGTTGCGCACGAACGGCAGTTTTACCACGCGCGCGGGAAGATTCTTGTCTCGAATTTGCACCTGGACGGTGTCGCCGATCTGGACGGCCGCCGGCACCCGCGCGAACGCGATCGATTCCTGCATCGACGGCGAGAACGTGCCGCTCGTGATCTCGCCTTCGCCGTGCGGCGTGACGACCTTCTGGTGCGCGCGCAGCACGCCGCCCGCCTTGCCGTTTTCCTTCTGCAGGATCAGGCCGACGAACGCGGCGCGCGTGCCGTTGGCTTCGAGTGCGGCGCGGCCGACGAAGTCGCGCGGCGCGGCGAGGTCGACGGTCCATGCGAGGCCCGCGTCGAGCGGGGAGACGGTGTCGTCCATGTCCTGGCCGTACAGGTTCATGCCGGCCTCGAGGCGCAGCGTGTCGCGCGCGCCGAGCCCGCACGGACGCACGCCGTGTTGCTGCAGCGCATTCCACAGCACTTCGACGTGCACGGCCGGGACGATCACTTCGAAGCCGTCTTCGCCGGTATAGCCGGTGCGGGCGATGGTGAGATCGCCGAACGGCGTGCCGGCAACCTGCGCGGCGTTGAACGGCTTGAGTTCGCTGGTGGCGGCGCGGGCGGAAGGCACCGTCGCCCAGACTTTTTCGCGGGCGTTCGGACCTTGGACGGCGACGATCGCGAAATCGCGGCGCGGCGCGATCGTCAGGCCGTAGCCGCCTTGCTCGTTCAGCTCGTTGAACCACGCGATGTCTTTGTCGGCGGTGCCGGCGTTGACGACCACGCGGAAGAATTCTTCGGTGAAGTAGTAGACGATCAGATCGTCGATGACGCCGCCCTGCGGGTTGAGCAGGCACGAGTAGAGTGCCTTGCCGGGCGTCTTGAGCTTGCCGACGTTGTTCGCGATCGCATGCTCGAAGAACGCGCGCACGCGGCTGCCGGTGAAATCGACGACGCACATGTGCGACACGTCGAACATGCCGGCGTCGGTGCGCACGGCAGCGTGTTCTTCGATCTGCGAGCCGTAGTTGACGGGCATGTCCCAGCCGCCGAAGTCGACCATGCGGGCATTGAGCGCGCGGTGCGCGGCGTTGAGCGGGGTGTGATTCAGTGCAGTCATCGAGGCCTCAGGCAAGGCGCTTGCGCGCGGATCAGAACGGCCATGTGCCGACCGCCGCGGCCGACGGCCTCACGCGATCCGGTACATGCCCCTCTGTCCTCGATACCTGAGAGATTGCGCTGCGGGCCAAGCCCGGCGAACGCGCGCCCCTTCGGTGGGCAGCCTGCCCGCGCAGCCAATGCGCTGCGGGCTACTGCCGCTCTCCAGAGTGCGGGAAACGTATTGCTCGCGCGGTGCGCGGATGCGGTTTCCCGACGCGGTCGGTCCTTTTGCCTGAGAGTTTGCGGGTGTGCCCCTTCGGCGGCGCAACCGGTGTCGGAACAACCCGGTCACACGCTCTCCCGACGCGTGCGGGCGACTGTACGCGAGCAGGTGGGCATTGTCAATTTGAGCAAAAGAATGTCGCTTCGCGACAAGCGGCGGCGGCCGGCGCCGCCGCTTCATCCGCGCCGGCAGGTGCCGGCGCGTTACTCGCCGATCGCGCGCGCGGCCGTGTCGAGTTCCTGGTTCAGCACGCGCTGCTCGTCGCCGGACAGGCCGCCGTTGTGCTGGGCCGACATGTCGTTCGCTTCCTGGCGGATCACGTCGAGGCGATGGTGCAGCTGCGCGCCGTAGGGCGGCGGGTAGTAGCCGCCGTTCACGCGCGCGTCGATCCGGCGATGCAGGTTGTCGATCCGTCCCTGGACCTCCTGCATGCGGTCGTTCGCGACGACCTGCGGATTCGGTCGCGGCGGGGGCGCCTGCCGGGCCGGCCGCTGCGGCTGCACGATACACGCCGCGAGCGAGGAAACCAGGACGCAGCATGCCGCTGCGCGAATCAACCGTTGCATCACATTCTCCTGACGGATGGGTGTCGGATCGACTTTTTGAGAAACGCGTCAGACCGAACGACCGCTGACTTTCGTTCCCGCACCATTTGTAACGGAATGTTCGGCGCCGAGCGGGCGGGGCGGCGCAGGGAGGAAGAGGCAGCGCTGCCGCGGGCGTGTGGCGCGGGAGGGCGGCCGGGTCGGCACCGACCCGGCCCGCGGCGTCAGACCGGGCGGCGCACGAACGGCACCCGGCGGCCGTCGTGTTCGCTCTGCGCGGCGAGCTCGATGATCGTCATCACGTCGACCGCGTCCTGCGCGGTGACGGGGAACGGCGCGCCGTCGCGGATCGACGCGGCGAGCGCGCGGTAGAACTCCGCGTACTGGCCGTCGAGCGTCGGCACCGGCCGCTCGACCTCGACGTCGCCGTCGAGCACGCGCAGCAGGCCGGGCGGGTTGCCGCCGCCGAATTCGACGTCGTCCGCGGTGAGGCCGGCCTTGAGCTGGTCTTCCTGCGTGTCGAGCCCGAACTTCTGGTAGCTGCCGCGCGTGCCGTGCAGCGTGAAGCGCGCGGGTTCGATCGCCGACAGCGCGCTCGCATGCAGCGCGACGCCCTTGTCCGGATAGCCGAGCAGCAGGTGCACGAAATCGGGCGCCGTACCGTGGTCGCGGCGCGTCTTGACGGTGGCGCTCACCGTTTCCGGCGTGCCGAACAGCGCGAGCGCCTGGTCGATCAGGTGCGGGCCGAGGTCGAGCAGCAGGCCGCCGCCGCGGGCCGGCTCCTCGCGCCAGCGCGTGCGCGGCGTCGGCCGGAAGCGGTCGAAGTGCGACGCGAAGTACGTGAGGCGGCCGAGCTCGCCCGATTCGACGATGCGGCGCACGGTGAGGAAATCGCCGTCCCAGCGGCGGTTGTGGAACGGCGCGAACAGCCGGCTGCGCGCGTTCGCGAGCCGCGCGAGCGCGAGCGCCTCGTCGGCGGTGAGCGTGACGGGCTTGTCGACCACTACGTGGCGGCCGGCTTCGAGCACCTGGCGCGCGAGCGCGAAATGGGTGTCGTTCGGCGTGGCGATCACCACGCATTCGATATCGTCGAGGCCGAGCAGCGTGTCGAGGTCGGGGACGATGCGCGCGCCCGGATACGCGGCCTGCGCGCGTTCCCCCTGGCCCGTCGCGATCGCGGCGACTTCAGTGCGGCCGCTCGTGGCGATTACGGGCGCGTGGAACGTCGCGCCGGCGAAACCGAAACCCATCAAACCAATCCTGAGCAATGACGACATGGCAATTCCTGGCTGCGAAGGAAACTAAAGGATGGCGCGCCGGAGCGGCGCGAAGACGACCGGCTATTTTGGCATGGCGCTGCCGCTTGCACAGACGCGTCGGGCGAAATGCACGGAGCGATGCGACGCTTGCGCAAGGAATACCGGCATTTTGCGCAGGAGCGGGGGCGCGCGGTGCGACTGTCGAACGCGCGGCACCCGGCTCTTGGCTCTTGGCACCCGGCACCCGGCACCCGGCACCCGGCACCCGGCACACCGCACGGTGAGCCGGGGCGGCCGGCCGGCCTCGGCATGTGCCGCATCATCCGTCCATCCGCTGCCGCACCGCAGCCGCAACCTGCGCGGCCCACACCGCGCAGGCGGCTGCGCCGGGGTGGAAGCCGTCGGCGGCCATCAGGTGCCGTTCGAGCGGCAGGTCGACCCGCAGGAACGTGCAGTGCGGCTGCGCGCCCGCCCAGCCGGCGAGCGCCGTGTTGAGCCGTTTCGCGCGCCGCCCTAGATACCACGCGAGCGGCTGCGGCAGCGCCGGGAAGCGCTCCATCGGCGGCACCGCCGACAGGATCGCGTGCCCGATCTGGAAACGCGCGGCGAGCAGCCGCACCAGCTCGGTCTGCTGCGCGAGCCAGCGTGCGGGCGGCACGCCGCCCGTCACGTCGTTGACGCCGAGCGACGTCACGGCCACGTCGAACGGCTCGGTCGGCTCGGCGGCGAGCCAGTCGACGAGCTCGCGCGTGGTCAGGCCGGTGCGCGCGAGCAGTTTCCAGCGCACTCGGTGCGTGGCCGCCAGCGCGCTCGCCAGTTGCCCGGCGAGCGCGTCGTGCTGCGTCGCGACGCCGACCCCCGCGGCGGCCGAATCGCCGACCACCAGCACGCGCACGGCGGGCCGTCGCCGACTGAGCCGTCGCGGGGCCCGGCCGCTTCGGGCAGCCGCGGCGTGACGCGGCGCACGTAGCGCCCTTGCGCGAACAGCAGCGGGCCGAGGGCGGCGGTGGCGAACGGGTATCCCATGAGGTCGATCCGGCGGTGGTTGAAACGCATTGAAGCGGGCCGGCGCGGGTGGCGCCAGCGGAGTGCGTATTGTGTCCGATCACGGCGCGGACCGGGCCCGATTGGCCGAACGGACGGCCACGACAACGCCGAACGGACGGCGGGCGCCCGCCCGGCAAGCCTGCGCGCCCCGTCCGGCGGCGCGCCCGAAATACCCGCCGCCGACGTGTTAACATGCGCGTCCTGCCTGCGTGTCCGCCTGCTTCGCCAGCCTGCCGCGCACGGCATCCTCCCGGCGTTCCGCCGTCAACCCGCAACACCATCCGCCATCATGTCAGCAGGCCTCAATCCCGCTCAGAACGAAGCGGTGCGCTATCTCGACGGTCCCTGTCTCGTGCTCGCCGGCGCGGGCAGCGGCAAGACTCGCGTGATCACGCAGAAGATCGCGCACCTGATCGAAGCGAAAGGTTTCGAGCCGCGCCACATCGCCGCCGTCACGTTCACGAACAAGGCGGCGGCCGAAATGCGCGAGCGTGTGTCGAAGCTGCTGGAAGGCAAGACGCTGACCACGCCGGGCAAGGAAGGCCGCAAGGTGCCCGTCAACCAGCTCACCGTCTGCACGTTCCATTCGCTGGGTGTGCAGATCCTGCGCCAGGAGGCCGAGCACGTCGGCCTGAAGCCGCAGTTCTCGATCATGGATTCGGACGACTGCTTCGGGATGATCCAGGAGCAGCTCGGCACGACCGACAAAGGGCTGATCCGCAAGATCCAGAGCATCATCTCGCTGTGGAAGAACGGCCTGATCATGCCCGACGAGGCGATGGCGATCGCGGCGAACGAGGACGAACACCAGGCCGCGCTGGTCTACCGCAACTACGTGGCGACGCTCCACGCGTACCAGGCGGTCGACTTCGACGACCTGATCCGCCTGCCGGCCGAGCTGTTCGCGAAGAACGAGCAGGTGCGCGACCGCTGGCAGAACAAGCTGCGCTACCTGCTGATCGACGAATACCAGGACACCAACGCGTGCCAGTACGAGCTGCTGAAGCAGCTCGCGGGCCCGCGCGCCGCATTCACGGCGGTCGGCGACGACGACCAGGCGATCTACGGCTGGCGCGGCGCGACGCTCGAGAACCTCGCGCAGCTCGGCAAGGATTTCCCGAAGCTGCATGTGATCAAGCTCGAGCAGAACTACCGGTCGACGGTGCGGATCCTGACCGCCGCGAACAACGTGATCGCGAACAACCCGAAGCTGTTCGAGAAGAAGTTGTGGTCCGAGCACGGGATGGGCGATTCGATCACCGTCACGGCGTGCAACGACGAGGAACACGAGGCCGAGTCGGTCGTGTTCCGGCTGTCCGCGCACAAGTTCGAGCGGCGCGCGCAGTTCCGCGACTACGCGATCCTGTACCGCGGCAACTTCCAGGCGCGCATCTTCGAGCAGGTGCTGCGGCGCGAGCGGATTCCGTACGTGCTGTCGGGCGGCCAGTCGTTCTTCGACAAGGCCGAGATCAAGGATCTGTGCGCGTACTTGCGGCTGATCGCGAACGCCGACGACGATCCCGCGTTCATCCGCGCGGTCACCACGCCGCGCCGCGGCATCGGCAACACGACGCTGGAAGCGCTCGGCTCGTTCGCGGGGCAGGCGAAGGTGTCGCTGTTCGAGGCCGTGTACATGGGCGGGATCGAGGCGCGGCTGTCGGCGCGCCAGGTCGAGCCGCTGCGGATGTTCTGCGACTTCATCCAGCGCCTGACCGAGCGCGCGGACAAGGAGCCCGCGACCGTCGTGCTCGACGACATGATGGAGGCGATCCACTACGAGGCGTACCTGTACGACGCGTTCGACGAGCGGCAGGCGCAGTCGAAGTGGCAGAACGTGCTCGAATTCCTCGAATGGCTGAAGCGCAAGGGCACGAAGCCCGAGACGGAGGCCGTCGACGGCGAGGCCGACGGTTTCCACAACGCGGACGGGCTCGCCGACACGGGCAAGAACCTGCTCGGCCTGATCCAGACCGTCGCGCTGATGTCGATGCTCGAGGGCAAGGACGAGGACCCGGACGCCGTGCGGCTGTCGACCGTCCATGCGTCGAAGGGGCTCGAGTATCCGCACGTGTTCCTGGTCGGCGTCGAGGAAGGCATCATGCCGCACCGCGGCGGCAGCGAGGACGACGGCCCGATCGACAACGAGCGGATCGAGGAGGAGCGCCGGCTGATGTACGTCGCGATCACCCGTGCGCAGCGCAGCCTGCACCTGAACTGGTGCAAGAAGCGCAAGCGGGCGCGCGAGACGGTCGTGTGCGAACCGTCGCGCTTCATCCCGGAGATGGGGCTCGACGAAGCGCCGCCGCCGACGCCGGAAGAGGCGCCGATGTCGCCGAAGGACCGGCTCGCGAGCCTGAAGGCATTGCTGCAGAAGTGACGCGGCGCCGCGCACACGATGGCGCGGCGAACCGGCAACCAAAAAAAGAAACCCCCGCGATGCGCGTGCGTCGCGGGGGTTTTTGACGGATGGCCGGGCGACGTCGTTACTTCGCCGCGTTGACCATGTAGTCGACGGCCGCCTTCACGTCGGCATCCGACGCGTTCGACCCGCCCTTCGGCGGCATCGCGCCCTTGCCGTGCAGCGCGTAGTTGTAGACCGTATCCATCGAGTCCTTCAGGCGCGGCGCCCAGTCTTCCTTGCTGCCGAACTTCGGCGCGCCGAGCACGCCGGCCGCGTGGCAGGCCTGGCAGGTCGACGCGTACAGCGCCTTGCCGGCCGTTGCCGCATCGGCGCCGGCCGGGGCGGCCGCGGGCTTTTCGCCGGCCTTCGGGATCGCGGCGATCGCGGCCATGGCGGCCGCGGCCTGCGCGTTCGACGCATCGGCGCCCGACGCGGGCGCGCCGCTCGCGGGCTGCGCCGCGTTGGCGGCCGGCGCCGCCGGTTCGGGGAAGTTCGCGCCGTCGTTGTTAGCCATGTAGACGATCGCGCGGGCGATTTCATAGTCGCTGACGTCGTCGGGGCTCGTGCCGCCGCGCGCCGGCATCGCGCCCTTGCCCGCGAGGGCCGTCTTCAGCAGCGTGTCGATGCCTTGCGAGATGCGCGGCGCCCAGTCGTCCTTGTTGCCGAACTTCGGCGCGCCGGCGGCGCCGGTGCCGTGGCAGGTCACGCAGACGGCCTTGTAGACTTCCTCGCCGGTCTTGTACGTGCGGGGCGCGTTGGCGTCCTTCACGTCGACCTTCGCGATCGGGGCGATCCGTGCGGCGACCTGCTCGTCGGATAGCGCGTCCGTGCCGGCGCCGGAACGGAACGCATGGTTCGCATAATTGGCGAACAGGACGATCAGGATGATCGGAATCGCGAACGACGCGATGATGACGGCAATCAGCTGCCCGGGGGTTTTGACGGGAGATTCGTGGGGTGCTTCGCTCATGCTTGCCTCGTCTCCATGAATAGGAATTGTGAGCGCGGTGCAACGGCAAAATGGCAGTCCAATGAAGCACGGACGATTATAGACGGAACGTTTACATCACGGCGAGCGGCGCGATGGCGCGTGTTTACCCGCACGCAGCACGGCCCGGCGGCGATTCGGCAGGCAAGGTGGACGCGTCATGGGAAACCGGGTATCCTTGCCGTCTTGCCAATCGTGGGCGGCCTGTATATGGGGTCGCTTCACTGTCACACGCGCCCGTAGCTCAATGGATAGAGTACTGCCCTCCGAAGGCAGGGGTTGCTGGTTCGATCCCAGCCGGGCGCGCCAAATAGCCTGATTCCAGGCGTTGAATTTCCCGATCCGTTTTCCTGAAGTCGTCCAGGCGTAACGTCACCGCACGGCGTCGCATCGTCATCGGCCGGGCCGTTCCCACGCTATTCCGCCGCCTTTCCGGTGTGCGAGAATCGCCCACAACGACCACTCCAAGCGTCGATCGCGGCGGCCGTCCGCGCATCGCGCCGACTCCCGATGGCTGCCATTCCGTCTACCTCGACCGCAGTCGCTGCCTGCGCGCTGACCGATGCGCAGCAGGCGCTGCTCGCGCGTCTGCACGCGTATTCCCCCGACGATCCCGACGCGCCGCTGCCGTACAGCCGGCGCCTCGCCGACGCCGAAGGCTGGTCGCACGACCACGCGCTGGCCGTGATCGACGAATACAAGCGCTTCGCGTTTCTCGCACAGGTGGCCGGGCATCCGGTTACGCCGTCGGTCGCGGTCGATGCCGCGTGGCATTTCCATCTGCAATACACGCTCGAATACTGGGACGTGTTCTGCGCCGGCGTGCTGCGCGCGCGGCTGCACCACATGCCCGGCACCGGCGCGCCGGACGAGGCCGCCGTGTACGCGCAGCGCTATCGCGACACGCTCGTCAGCTATCGCCGGCTGTTCGGCTGCGAGCCGCCGGCATCGATCTGGCCGCGTCCCGTCGACCGGGCAGTCGAGCGAGAAGCGGGGGTCGAGGCGCAGCAGCCCGAGCGCATGGCCGCCGTGGCGCCGCGCCGTGCGTGGCGCGACCGTCTGCCGAAACTCGTGTGGCCGGCGGCCGCCGCGAGCGTCGCCGCGACCTGCGCATCGGCGCAGGACTTCAACGTGCTGAATTACACCGGGCCGCAGTTTCTCGCGTTCTACGTGCTGGCGTGCGTCGGCGCGCTGTTGCTGATCGTCGCGCTCCAGGCCATCGAATTTCGCGTCCGCCGCTGGGGCCGGCGCACGCGCAAGGCTTCGTCCGGGCTGAGTGCCGACGAAGTCGCCTATCTCACCGGCGGCGAGGCGCGGGTCGCGCAGGTCGTGACGATGTCGCTCGCGCATGCGGGCGCGGTCGATCTGTGGACCGTTCCCCGGCAAGGCGGGTACGTGAAGATCGCGGATCTGGAACGCGCGGGCCGGCACGACGACCACTGCGCGTGGCTCAACGAACAACCGTCCGGCACCGTGCGTTACGGCGTGTTTCGCGAGCGGCTGGCGAAGTACGCGCAGGAAGTCGTCGACGGAATGCGCGCGCAGGGCTGGTGGTGGGCGCCGGGCGAGTTGCGCGTGTCGCGCCTGGCCGCGCGCGCAATCGTGCTGCTCGTGCTCGGCACCGGCGCCGCGAAGCTTGCGGTCGGGTTGAGCCGCGGGCGGCCCGTGCTGCTGCTCGGCATCTGCATGGCGGTGTTCGCGCTCGCGTACCGGATCGTCGCGTGGCGACTCACCGGTTTCGGGCGAGGCGGCGCCACGGCGGCCGGGCGCGCCGCGTTGCTCGCGCGCCGCGCTGCGCACGATCCGCGGGCCGCGCGCGAGGTAGCGCACGCGAGCCAGACGCAGGAAACGCGCGAGACACGCGACGCCGAACGTGACGATCCGGACCCGTTGCTGTGGACCGCAGCGCTGTTCGGCGCCGGCGCGCTGGCTGGTACCGCGTGGTCAACGTATTCGGGCACGGTGCTGGCCGCCTCGCGAGGGGCGTCGGTCGCCGCGGCGAAAACGGGCGGCGGTACGTCGTTCGACTCGTCGGACAGCAGTTGCGCGTCGTCGAGCTGCAGTTCGTCGAGTTCGTGCAGTTCGAGCAGTTGCGGTGGGTGTTCGTCGAACTGAGCGACAGTGGGCGGTGCCGCGTCGATCACGCCGGGTGCGAACCCGGTTCGGCGCTCGCGGAATCCCGGTCGCGGATCCGGGGCATTCCGCCCATCGACGGAACAGAAGCCAGAACGCCGTTCTTTTTGATGGTCGGTTGTCGCAGTGCGCTTTCTATACTGCATCGTCCATGATCGCGACCGACGTGTCGCGTCGGTTTTCTCCTTTCCGTACCGGGCGGTTGCGACATCGTGCTACTGCGCCGGCAAACCTGCTACCGCGAATGAACGTTACGACCTCCGACGATTGTATTGGCGTGCTGGCCGACCATTCGTGGGCGAAGCATTTCATCGTGCTTGGCTACCGGGATGGTGCCTTTTCGGCGATTCCGAACAATTTTTTTCGCAACTGGGTCGATGAAGAAGCGCAGGCCGGCACGTTTCATATCGGCCGATGCTCATCGATCGGTGTGGGCTCGATCGCGAAGTACGACCTCGACCATCAGAAGCTTGTGATCGGCAAGCACGTGGCCGGCGGACTGCGCCTGCGATTCCTGTTGAACGGCCAGCACGAGATGCGCACGATTTCCACGAGCATGTTCAGCATTTACGGCAACGGCCTCGCCCATCCGCCGATGCCGCAATACGGGGATATGGTGATCCACAACGACGTCTGGATCGGCGACGAAGCGCTGTTCCTCGGTGGCAGCCAGATCGAAAGCGGCTGCGTGATCGGCGCGCGGGCCGTCATCCCGCCCAATTTCCGCACCGAGGCGTATGGAATCTATGCCGGGTCGCCGGCTCGTCTGGTGCGCTTCCGCTTCACGGAGAAAGTGCGCGAACGACTGCTGCAGCTTGCGTGGTGGGATATGCCGCTCGACTGGATCAAGCAGAACAACGACGCGTTCCTGGTC
This sequence comes from Burkholderia sp. 9777_1386, assembly GCF_015712265.1. Lineage (NCBI taxonomy): Bacteria > Pseudomonadati > Pseudomonadota > Betaproteobacteria > Burkholderiales > Burkholderiaceae > Burkholderia > Burkholderia sp. 9777_1386. The sequence continues at coordinate 41,118 of NZ_JACCQB010000035.1, forward strand.
GACCTCACCGCTGACGAAGGGCGTGCGCTCGACACGCTCGCGGCGCTCCAGGAAGCCAAGGACCGAACGATGTGTGAGTCCGGTCAGCCGGCCGCCGTATCGACGCCCGCCTGACCGACCGTTCGCGTTGCGTGCCGCGCAGCGTCGCATGACATGACACCTGCTTCCGACGAATCCGTACCGGTTCAACACGCTGCAACCCTGTGCCAGAACGGACAGTTTGCCGACGCACTGTCGCTTGTGGCGCCGCAGCTCGACGCGCCTGCGGTGGACGTCGCGGTGCTGCACGTCGCGGCCGTCTGCGCGCTCGGCCTGAACCATCTGGCGGACGCAGAAGCCTCGTGGCGGCGCGCGATCGATGCGATGCCGGCGTTCGAGCCCCCCTACGACGGCCTTCACGCGCTGCTGATGTCGCAGGGTCGCTTGCCCGACGCCGAAGTGATCCTGCGCCGGCAGCTTGCCTGCGTCGCGCCGTTGCGCGCGTCGCACCATCACCGGCTCGGCAAGGTACTCGAAGCGCTCGGCCGGCTCGACGAAGCCGAGCAGGCGCTCGGGCAGGCCCTGTCGATCGAGCCGCGGTCGCCCGACGTGCTGACCGATTTCGGCAACCTGCTTCGCGTCCTTGCCCGGCCGGCGGAGGCGGAACTCGCGTACCGGCTCGCGATCGCGGTTCGCGCCGACCACGTACTCGCGCACGCGAATCTCGGCGCGATCCTCGTCGACATGCAGCGGTTGCCGGAAGCGGAGGCGGCCAGCCGGCAGACCATCGCATTGTGTCCCGATCATCCGGAAGCGCATTACAACCTCGGCGTCGCGCTGCAGAACCTCGATCGCCTGCCCGAAGCGGAAGCGGCCTATCGCGACGCGATCCGCTGCCGGCCCGGCCTGCCGCAGGCGCACAATAATCTCGGCTGCGTCCTGCGTGCGCAGGGCCGCCACGACGAAGCGGCCGTCGCGTTCACCGACGCGCTGGCACTCGCGCCGCAGATGGCCGAGGTGCACTACAACCTCGGCACGACGTTCGCGCATGCGGGCCGCCTCGACGAAGCCGAGCGCGCATACCGCCGTGCGCTCGATCTGCGGGCCGACTACGACGACGCGCGCTTCGGGCTGGCGACGCTGCTGCTCGGCGTCGGTCGGTTCGAGGAAGGCTGGCGCCGCTACGAATCGCGCTACGAGCAGTCGACGTTCGTGCACCGCCGGACCCGCGAGGTACTGCGGTGCGCGCAGTGGCAAGGCGAGCCGCTGGCCGGCAAGACGCTGCTCGTGTGGCAGGAGGACGGCCTCGGCGACATGCTGCAGTTCAGCCGTTATTTCGCGGAATTTCGCGCGCGGCAGGCGGCGCGGGTGGTGTTTGCGTGCCAGCCGGCGTTGCATCGGCTGATGGACACGGTCGATGGCGTCGACGCGGTGCTCGATCACGAGACGGCTACCGCGCAGGCCGCGCAATTCGATTACTGGACGAGTCTGTTGAGCGCGCCAATGCACGCGGGCACGACGCTCGACACGATCCCGCCACCGGTGCGGTTCGTACCCGATCCGGCGCGCGTCGCGCACTGGGGCGCGCGCCTCGATGCGCTGCCGCCCGGCCCGCGCGTCGGACTCGTGTGGAAAGGCAATCCGAAGCATCACAACGACGCGCACCGTTCGCTGCCGTCACTGGCATTACTGACGCCGCTGTGGAGCGTGCCGGGCGTGAATTTCGTGAGTCTGCAGAAAGGGCAGGGCGAGGACGAAGCGCGCCAGCCGCCGGGCGGGCTGCCGTTGCTGCACCTGGGCTCGGAACTCGACGATTTCGCCGATACGGCCGCGATCGTCGCGCAACTCGATCTCGTGGTGTGCGTCGACACGTCGACCGCGCATCTGGCCGCATCGCTCGGCAAGCCCTGCTGGGTGCTGCTGCCGAATCAGGACGTGGACTGGCGATGGATGCACGACCGTGAGGATTCGCCTTGGTATCCGGGCACGGTGCGGTTGTTCCGGCGCGGGCGCGGCGACAGCTGGATTCAGATGGCCGAGCGGCTGCGGGCGGCGTTTGCCGCGCATTTTGCAGCCGCGTTCGTGACGGCGGACAAAACGGCGCGTAGCGTCTGACGTGACGTGACGTGACGTGACGTGACGGGGCGCGGGCGCGACGACACGGCATACTGCACGAAACGCGGCCGTGCTGCCGCTACCCATCAGATCAATCGAGGCCTTCGTGGAAAACATCATCATCGTCGGCTCTTCCGGTCACGCCAAGGTCGTGATCGACATCGTCGAACAGGCCGGCCGGTACCGGATCGCCGGGCTGATCGATTCGTTCCGGACGCCCGGCGAGGAGACGCTCGGCTACGCGGTGCTGGGCGCCGAGCGCGATTTGCCGCAGATGGTCGACCAGTACGGAATCGGCGGGCTGTTGGTCGCCATTGGCGACAATCATGCACGCGAGAACGTGACGGCCGGCCTCGCGATGCTCGTGCCGGGCTTGCCGCGCGTGTCGGCGGTGCATCCGGCCGCGTGCGTCGGCAAGGCGTCGACGATTGGCGCGGGCACGGTCGTGATGGCCGGCGCGGTGATCAATCCGAGCTGCTCGATCGGCGAAGGCTGCATCGTCAACACGAATGTGTCGCTCGATCACGACGGCGTGATGGCGGATTTCTCGAGCCTCGCACCGGGCGTCGTCACGGGCGGCAACTGCCGGATCGGCCGCGGCGCGGCGATCGGCCTCGGCGCGATGCTGCGGCACCGGATTGCGGTCGGCGAGCACAGCGTCGTTGGCGCGGGTGCGGTCGTCCTGCACGACGTCGAGCCGTACACGGTGGCGTACGGCAACCCGGCGCGCCGGATCCGCGCGCGCGCGGCCGACGAGCGTTACCTGTAGGCGCGGCGGGTCAGAAGGCGATCAGCTCGACGATGCGGCGAACCATGTCGTCGCTGAGCGCCGGGTAGATCGGCAGGCACAATACCTTGCGCGCGGCTTCCGTGGCGACCGGCAGGTTGTCGCGGCTGGCGGACGGCAACCCGCGGTACATCGGAAATTCCGAAATCAGCGGATGGAAGTAGCGGCGCGCGTACACGTCGTAGTCGCGCAGCTTCTGGTACAGCGCGTCGCGATCGAGCGGATAGTCTTCGTCGACGAGGATCGCGAAATACGCATGGTTCGCGACGGTCTGGCCGCCGAGCGGCACACAGCGGATACCGCGCACGTCGGCCAGCAGCGTGCGGTACAGCGTGTCGATTTCGCGGCGGCGTGCGAGTGCGCCATCGATGTGCTGCAACTGCAGCATCCCGAACGCGGCGTTGATTTCGCTCATCTTGCCGTTGATGCCGGGCGCGACGACGGTGACCTCGTCGACGAAACCGAAGTTCTTCAGGTGGTCGATCCGCTGCTTGGTCTTCGCGTCGGGGCAGATGATCGCGCCGCCCTCGAACGTGTTGAACACCTTCGTCGCGTGGAAGCTCAGCACCGACAGGTCGCCGTGCGCGAGCACGCTGCCGTCGGCGTTCTGCACGCCGAACGCATGCGCCGCGTCGTAGATGACGCGCAGGTTGTAGTTGTCGGCGATCTTCTGGATCGCGTCGACATCGCACGGATTGCCGTAGCAGTGCACGGGCATGATCGCGGTGGTTTGCGGCGTGATCGCCGCCTCGATGCGCGCGGGGTCGAGATTGAGCGTGCCGGGCGCGACATCGACGAATACCGGTTTGATGCCGTTCCACAGCAGCGAATGCGCGGTCGCGACGAACGAGTACGGCGTCGTGATCACCTCGCCGGTAATGCGCAGCGCCTGCAACGCGGTGACAAGCGCGAGGGTGCCGTTCGCGAACAGAGACAGGTACGGCACGCCGAGATAGTCGCACAGCGCGCGCTCGAACTGCTGGTGGAACGGGCCGCCATTCGTCAGCGTGCGGCTCTCCCAGATCTTCTCGAGATACGGCAGGAATTCCGCGAGCGGTGGCAGGTGCGGTTGCGTGACGTAGATGCGTTCGTGCGGCAGTTGCGCGACGGACGATGCGGGCAGGCTGGCGGTCATGACGGTCTCTCTCGATAACGCGGCGTTCAGGCCTCGGCCGCGGCCGGTGCGGTCATCACGTCGTCGAACAGCGGCGTGTCGAATGCGGTGACGGGCTCTCCCGCGCACCAGCGGGTCCACATCGTGCGCAGCGCCGACGACAGCCCGGCCGCGACGACAGCCGGCCGGAACGCGGCGGACGCTCCGCAGCGCGCGCGCAGGCCGGCGCGAAGCGCCTGTAGCGCGGCGGTGTCGCGGCTGAGCGCCAGCGCTCTCGCGACGAAATCGTCCTCGTCCGTCGCGATGTACGCATCGAGCCCGACGTGCTGCAGCCAGCCCGCGCTACCGCGCCCGGCCATCGTCGCGCCGGGGATCGTCACGGTCGGCACGCCCATCCACAGCGCATTCAGCGTCGTCGTCGAACCGGTGTACGGGAACGCGTCGAGACAGAGGTCGACGCCGTGATGCTGTTGCATGTAGACGGGGATGTTCGAGCGCCGGTGGAACGTCAAGCGGTTGGCGTCGATCCCGGCGGCCGCGAACCATTCGGTCAGCGTCTGCCGGTCGCCTTCGTTGCCTATCGCGCCGAGCGCCATGCGCGCGGTCGGATCCGCGTGCAGCACGCGCGCCCAGACCTCGATCACGTGCGGACTCAGCTTGTTCAGGCGGTTGAAGCTGGCGTACGTCGTATAGCCGTTGTGCAGCGCCGGCAGCACGTTGACGGGCGGGCAGTTCGGCGGCGGCATGAACGGCGCGATCGCGGGCAGCCGCACGAGCTGCTCGACGAACTGGTCGTCGAATGCGCCGTGCGGCGCGACGAAGCGGTCCGTCAGGTAGTAGTCCATTGCGGCGAGCCCGGTCGTGGCCGGATAGCCGATCCACGACGCCTGAACCGGTGCCGCGCGCTGCGCCAGCGCAACGAGCCGGTTGCGGCCGGTATGACCCGACAGGTCGATCACGATGTCGATGTGGTCGTTGCGCACGCGTTCGAGGAAGGCCGTGTCGCTCATGCCGGCGACGTTGCGCCAGGTCGTGGCGTGGGCCTTGAAGCGCTCGGAGGTGTGATCTTCCTCGAAGTGATTGTGATAGAAGTGCATCGCGATGCCGGGATCGGCGGCGAGATGTTCGATCACGGGCACCGCGTAGGAGGCGACCGCGTGGCTGAACAAGTCCCCCGACACGAAGCCGACCTGCAGCTTGCGCGCCGGATCGCGCGAGTTCGAGAACACGGCCGCGCGCTTGCGCTTGTGGTTGTCGTAGCGCTCGCCGAACTTGCGGTGTTCCGCGACGAGCGCCTGCGGATCGAAGTCGCTGCTATGTGCGATACAGAACAGCATGCTGCTGTGGGTGATGTTGTCGGTCGGGTTGATTTCGATCGAGCGCTTCAGCCAGCCTATCGCTTCCTGCGTTGCGCCCTGTTCGAGCAGCACGAAACCGAGCGTGCCGCACGGCGCAGCGGCGTCGGGCGCAAGCTCGACCGCACGTCGGCAGGCCGCGATCGCTTCATCCGTGCGGCGCAGCGCGAACAGCACGAGACCGCGAATCCGGAAGGCCTCCGGGTGATCGGGCTGCAGCTGGAGCAGGCGCGTGCACTGCTCGTCGGCCTCCGCGAGACGGTTCATCATCCGCAGCGTGTCGGCGAGCAGCATGCGCACGAGTAATTCATTCGGCAGCAATTCGATCGTGCGAAAGCCGGCCTCGATCATCTCCGCGAAGCGGCCTTCCCGGTGAAGCGATGCGGACAGCGCGCGCCAGCATGCGCCGTCTTTCGGATAGTCGGCAACCAGTTGCCGCGCAAGCGCGGTGGCTTCCGCGTGCTTGTTTTTGTCGAACAGCGCCGCGTGCTTTTGCAGCAGCGTCTGATTAGGGTGACGGACCGGCTTGCCGGCGTCGCTCCGTCCGGCTGCGCCGGCCGCGATTTCCAGGACGATCGCCGTGTCGATGCCGCTCGGGGCCGCGACCGCGGCGGTCGCGAACACGACGTCGGGCGACGCCAATTGCGCGATCAGCCCGTCGAGCGCTGGTCCGTGCACGCCTCGCTGCTGCGCGATTTCGACCGCGATCCATGCGGCGGCCGTTTGCCCGCTGCGATGCAGCGCATGAATGTAGCTGACCCAGTAGTAGCCGTTGTCCGGGTTCGCGCCGATGGCGGCTTCGAAATGCGGCACCGCATCAGCCGCCCGGCCCGTATCGACCATCAGCACCGCGAGGTTGTAATGCGCATCGCCATGCGCGGGCACCGCGTCGAGGATGGCCTCGTACAGCGCCCGGGCGTCGTCGAACGCACCGCTGCGCTGGCGCTCGAGCGCGTTCTCCATGACGAGCGCGATGTCCTGCGCAAGCTGCTGTTCGGGCGTGAGCGCGGCGGTGGCGGGCAGTTCGGTCGAGAACATGATGAAATCTGCGGAAAGTCGGTCGATATCATTATGGGTAGCGGGCCGTCGCGCCGATGCCGCGAGGTGACGGGAAAAGCCCGGTCAGTTTGGTCGATTGACCGGTCGGCCGACGGAGGGGCGGTGCGGCTGGCGACACCCCAAAAAAAACGCCCGCACGAGGCGGGCGGGGAGGCGAACGAGCACGCCCTCACATCAGCGTGTAGTTCTTGTTGTCGGGTTGGCGGCGCGCATTGCGGCGCGCGGCCGGATGCGGATCAGCGGTTCGCGATGCTCTGGTACTGGCCGACGGCCTGCACGCGGCTCATTGCCGCCTGGTATTCGTCGGTCAGCTCCTGCTGCGCGCGTTGCGCGTCGGCGAAGATCCGGTCGTTGCTTGCCTGCATGCGGCGGATCGCGGCGATGCCGACGGGCGGCTGGTCGGTCGAGAGCAGCGCGACGAGCGACCAGCGCGCATCGACGAGGCGTGCGGCCTCGGCCCAGTCGGCCATCGCGGCCGCGTGTTCGATCCCGTCGGTGAGCGCATCGATCTGCGCAATCAGTTCGGTCTGTTCCATCGGTGCTCTCCGGTCCGGCCAGCGATCAGCCCTTGTTGTTCGACATCGCGCCGGCGCTGTTCGCGCCGCCGAACAACTGGGTCAGGTATTGCGAGTTGCTGTTCATCGTCGCCATCAGCGTGTTGAGCGCGGTGAACTGCGCCTGGTACTGGCTCGTCAGCTGGGCTGCATAGTTGGACAGCGTCGTCTGCTGCTGCGCGACGTTCTTCAGATCGTTGCTGAGCGCGGTCGTGCGCGCGGCGATCAGTCCGTTCGTCTTCGTGTAGTTCGTGATGTTCGTCGTCAACTGCTCGCCGATCCCGTTCTTCGAGTTGAACAGGGACGCGACGCCCGTCGGGTTGTTCTGCAGTGCGCCGTTGAGCGCCGTGCTGTCGACCTTCAGCGTGCCGTCGGCCTGCAGCGTGACGCCGATCGACGCGAGGTTGACCGTCGAGCCGTTGCTGTTCACGCCGCTCGCGACGATCGATGCGAGTGCGTTCTTGATCGTGTTCAGCGTCGAGTCGCCGAGCAGCGGGCCTTGCGACGACGCGCCGGACGTGAAGCTCGACAGCGAGCCCATCGTCGTGACCAGCGTGTTGTAGAGCGTCGCGAAGTTGTTGATCGCGGCGGCCTGGGATTTCGTGTCGGTCGCGACCGTCAACGTTTGCGGCTGCGTGGCGCCGACGGCGGCGCTGGTCAGGTTCAGCGTGACGCCGGTGATCGCGCTCGTCACGGTGTTGCTCGCGCTGGTGCCGGCGATCCCGTTGATCGTGAACGCGGCGTCCTGCGCGGCGGTGCTCTGCTTCCACGCGGCGCTGCCGTTCGCGGACGTGATCGTCGACTGGCCGCCCGTCGTGCTGGGCGTCGACGTGACGCCGAGGCTGGACAGGCCGTTGTCGCCGGCGACGTTGCTGAGCGCGACGCCGATCGTGTTCGCCGCGCCGGTCGGCGTCGAGCTGAGCACGAGGTGCGCGCCGTCGCTGCCGTTGACGACCGATGCGACGATGCCCGGGTTGCCGGTCGCGGTATTGATCGCGGCGGCGATGCCGGACAGCGTGTTGTTGGTGCCGTTCACGTCGACGGTGAACGACTGGCTGCCGAGCGACAGCGTCATCGTGCCGGTGCCGAGCGCGGTCGACGCGCCGAACGCGGCCGACGACAGCGACTGCGACGTCGCGATCTGCGTGACGCCGACCGAATAGCTGCCGGCTACCGCGCCGGCGCCCGCGGTCGCGGTGAGGCCGGTGCCGCTCGCGGTCGCGGTGAAGGTGTTCTGCAGCGAGCCGTTCGACAGCGTGGTGAGGCTGGCTTGCAATGCGCTCAGCGCGGCCGATAGTGCGCCGTACGCGGAAATCTGGGTGTTGTCGCTGCTTTGCTGCGCGTTGAGCGCGGCGGCCTGGCCGGCGGTTTTCGCATTGACGAGTGCCGTCACGAGCGAGTTGACGTCCATCGACGAGTTGCCGGTCGAACCGCTGATGATCGATTGGGCGGCTTGCTGCAGCGCGCTGTTGGCCGAGTTGTTGGCGGCGGTGACGGCGGGATTGATCGTCGACATCGTGTTGCTCCGTGCGGCGGGTGATCCGGGAAGTTCTGGATGAAGACCTGGCGGCGGAGCAACGCCCCGCGCGCCAAGTGACTGCGGCCGGGCCGCGCGTTACGCGGGGCCCGGCCGTCGGTTGCTACGCGATTACTGCAGGAGCTTCAGGACCTGCTGCGGCAGCGAGTTCGCCTGTGCGAGCACAGAGATGCCTGCTTGCTGCAGCACCTGGTTCTTCGACATGTTCGCGGTTTCCTGCGCGAAGTTCGCGTCGGTGATCTGCGACTGTGCCGACGACAGGTCGGTCGATTCCGCCTGCTGCGACGTGGCGATTGCCGTGAAGCGGTTTTGCGCCGCGCCGAGTGCCGCCTGCACGTTGTTCACCGTCTGCAGCGCGTTGTCGATCGACACCATCGCGACGTTCGCACCGCTGACCGTGCTGATGTCGAGGTTCGACACGGTAGCCGGCTTGTTGACGGCGTTGATCTGGGCGATTGCGTTGGTGATTGCCGTCTGTTGTGCCGCGGACGTGCCTGCGCCGGTTGCGCCAGTCTGCAGCGTCAGATTGCCGACTGCCGTGCCGGTGCCGGTGGTTGCGTTTGCGCCGAACACCGACTGTGCAACGGTTTGCGAGATCGCGCCGCCGTTCTGGTCGGTGAACGTGTAGCCACCTTTACCGTCGGACAGCACGTTGATCGCGGTAATCGCTGCGCCCGACGACGTGTACGCGCCGGCGTTGTCGAGGCTCAGACCTGTCACCGTACCAACCGTCTGGCCCTTCTGCACCAGGCCGCCGCCGATCTTCGCAGCCGACATGCTTTGGCTCAGGTCCAGCGAAATCGTCTGGCCGACGTTCGCGCCGACCTGGAACGACACGATGCCTGCCGAGCCGTCGAGAATGTTCGTGCCGTTGTACGTCGTTTGCGACGCGATACGGTTCACTTCCTGGATCTGCTGCGAAACTTCCTGCTGCAGTGCGGCCTGGTCGGTCGTGGACATCGTGCCCGTCGACGCCTGGACGGCCAACTGGCGGATACGCTGCAGGCTGTTCGTCAGCGACGACAGTGCGCTCGATGCCGTCTGGATCATCGACACGCCGTCGTTGGCGTTCGACACGCCCTGGTTCAGACCGTTGATCTGGGTCTGCATCCGGGTCGAGATCGCGAGGCCTGCTGCGTCGTCCGCTGCGCTGTTGATGCGCTTGCCCGACGACAGGCGCGTGATGGCCTGGGACAGGGCGTTTTGCGAGCCGTTGAGGTTCTGCTGTGCAACCAGCGAGTTGATGTTGCTGTTAATTCCGAGCATGGAAAAATCTCCTGTATAAGCCGAAAGCCCTGGAAAGCCGTTTTGGCGTCGGCGGAAGCACTCGTTCATTGCTGGCCGCCTCAGAGCAGGATTTCGGCGCACCAAAACAAAACTTGAGGGGCACGTGGAGATTCGGCCCGATTTTTTGTCCTTCTTTGTCATTTCGGACCGGCCCGGCACGGCGCCGGATTAAACGGGGGCAGAAACCGGCCCGATGAGGCTCCGGCGCCCAGTCGTGACGCTGTGCACACACGACCGACAAAAGGGTGGTTTTGTCTGTGATTCCCTGCTATGATGGCGGGCTGAATTGAGATTTTCTGTCACGCCTTTGCCGGTTTCGGCATGTCTGCTGGCAGTCAAACGCGGCGCTGCACGCGGTTGTGAAGCGTACTCGCGGTGCTTTCCGCCTCTCTTTTCCGGCCTCCGAGGCCGTATTTCCGCTCGTTTCGCCTGTTGTGGGGACGCTCGGATGGCCGGTGCGTGGCGCTTGGCCGCTACGTTTTTGACCGTTTAAGCAATTTAGGAACGACATGACGACGATTCTTCTGAAAGAAAACGAGCCGTTCGAAGTGGCGATTCGCCGCTTTCGTCGCGCTATCGAAAAAAATGGCCTGATCGCTGAACTGCGTGAGCGCCAGTCTTACGAAAAGCCGACCGCAGTCCGCAAGCGCAAGAAGGCAGCAGCCGTCAAGCGCCTGCACAAGCGCCTGCGCAGCCAGATGCTGCCGAAGAAGCTCCACTAAGCGCGTCTGACGGTTCGCCGCGAAACGGCGGAGTGTGCCTCGAAAGAGGCCGCTCCGCCGTTTTGCTTTGGCGGGCCGGGAAAATCCCGAGGCCATTGCGGCGCGGGTGTTCCCGCCAGCTGGCGAGACCCGGCGGCCAGCGGGTTGCGGCCGCCGGCCGCGGCGTTCAGAAATCGATCTTCGCGCTCAGGCTCACCGTGCGCGGGTCGCCCGGCTTCACGTAGTCCGCGTACTGGTATTCCCAGTAACGGCGATTCAACACGTTGTCGATCGATGCGCGCAGCGTCACGTCGTGCCGTCCGACCCGCGTCAGGTAACGCGCGCCCGCATTGACGACGAGAAAGCCCGGTGCGTCGAGGCCGCCGGCCGCGCGCAGCGGCGTCGCGCCGGTGAATTTCGCGTCGACGCCGAGCGTCAGCCCCGGCACGCCCGGCACCGCATAGCCGAGGCCGCCGGCGAGCACGAAGCGCGGCGCGCCGGCCACGCGGTTGCCGTTGTTGCCGATCCCGTTCGCGTGCCACGCGTCGAGCAGCATCGCGTCGACGCCCGCGTTCCAGTGCGCGCCGAATTTCGCGCGCGCGCCGACCTCGATCCCCTGAATGATCGATTCGCCGTCCTGCACGTAGACGTTCGCGGTATTCGCGTATTCGGCGCTGCGCTCGATGCGGAACAGCGCGGCCGTCGCGCTCCAGCGCGCGCGCTCGCTCTTGATCCCCAGCTCGTACTGCTTGCTGCGCAGCGGCTTGAGCACCTGGCCCGCGTTCGCGTAGACATCGTTCACGCGGCTGCCGGGCTCGAGCGACTCGGCGTAGCTCGCGTACGCGGTGGTCGTCGGCGCGAGCTTGAACATCACCGCGAAGGTCGGCGTCACCACGCCGTTCTGGCGATAGCCGGGGTCCTCGGCGCCGCTCGCCTGGAACGCGCGCTGCGCGTAGTTCATGTAGCGCACGCCGGCTAGCACCGACCAGCGCTCGGTCAACTGCACGGTGTCGCTCGCGAACAGCGATTTCTGCACGATCTCGCTCGTGCGGTACTGGATGAAGCCGTGCGGACTCTCGTAGCGGTATGGATTCGGCGCATAGAGGTTGCCGGCGCCGAGCGGCACGAACACGCTGTTAGCCGAATAGTCGTTCGCCTGCTTCTGCCACGACGCGCCGAACACGATCTGGTGGCTGAACGGGCCCGTGCGCACCTTCCCCTCGACCATCGCGCGCCACTGGCTGAAGCGGTGATCCTCCATGCCGACGTAGCGGCTGTCGGTGTAGTTGCCGGCCGCGTCCTGCAGGTAGAGCGTGCTTTCGTTACGCCGGCGCGTCGCCTTGCTGTAGCTGTACGCGACGTCGAGCTGCCAGTCGGGCGCGAGCTGGTATTGCAGCCCGGCCGTATAGAGCTGCAGGTTCGTGTTCAGGTACTGGTCCTTGCCGCCCAGGTTCGTCGATCCGCCGCTGATCGTCGCGGGCAGCGCGCCGCCCGGATAGCTGCCGGTGAAGATCGACGGCGTCTGGCCGGTCGTGCGGCGGTCCTGGTACAGCGCGCCGAACGACACGGACAGGTCGCGCGTCAGGTTCGCCTGCAGCGCGAGCGACACGCTGTCGCGGCGGATGTTGCCGTCGTTGTACGTCTTGCCTTCCTCGTGGGTCGCATTCAGCCGCGCGCCGAACATGTGGTCGGGCCCGAAGCGCTGGCCGAGATCGACATGCTCGGTCCACACGTTGGTGCTCCGGTAGCCGATGTCGACGCTGCGCACCGGTTCGGCGCCCGGCTGCTTCGTCACGTAGTTGACGACGCCGCCCGGCGTCACGAAGCCGTACAGGAAGCCGCCGAGCCCCTTCAGCAGTTCGACGCGATCGAGCTGCTCGTACGGCATCGTGATGCCGTACGTGACGAACGGCAGTCCGTCGATCTTGTAGCCGTTCTGCCAGTCGAGCTGCATGCCGCGCACCGTCATGTAGCTGGCCCAGGCGCTGTATGCGCCGCTGTTATCCGACACCGACGCGTCGTTCGCGAAGACGTCGCCGAGCTTGTACGGCTGGCGGGCCTCGAGCTCTTCCGACGTGACGATGGTCGTCGAGAACGGCGTGTCGAGCTGGCGGCGGGTGCCGAGCGCACCCGTCGAGATCGTGTCGGTCAAGTGTTGCGGCGAATCATGCGCGGCCGTGATGTTGAGGGCGGGCAGTACCGCGACGTCGCCGGGCGAATCGTCCGCATGCGCGAGCGACGCGGCAAGGCAGGCGAGGGCGGCGGCCACGCGGCGTGGACGGACAGGCGGGCGGGCGAGGCAGACGGTCATGGCGAGCGGGTAAAAATGCGAGTAAGAATCATTCGCATTGCGTTAAAATGTCGCGCATCGTATCAAAACCCGCCAACCGCGCAACAATTCCATGCCGCGTACAAGGGCATCCGGCCTCGCCGGGCCCGACCGGATGACCGTTGCGCGGTGCTCGCCATCAAATGAACTGCATCCCGTCGAATCGGGGCCGCCGCTCGTGCCGGCCCGCCTTCCTTTCGCTGCGCACGCGATGAATGCGTTCCTGCGACCGTTTCTCGTGCGCCTGCACCGCTGGTTCGGGCTCGCCATCGCGCTGTTCCTGTTCGTCGCGGGGCTCACCGGCGCATTGATTGCGTGGGACCATGAGCTCGACGCGGCGCTGAACCCGGATTTCTACACCGCGCGCAGCGGCGCGGCGCCGCTGGCGCCGCTCGAACTCGCGGCGCGCATCGAGGCCGCCGATCCGCGCGTGCAGGTGACCTATCTGCCGCTCGCGATCGAACCGGGACACACGCTGCAGGCGGGCGTGATGCCGCGTACCGATCCGGCGACCGGCCAGCCGTACGCACTCGGTTTCAGCCAGATCGCCGTCGATCCCGCGACCGGCGCGGTGCAGGGCCGCCGCGAATGGGGCGCGCTGTCGCTCGCGCGGCTCGACCTGATGCCGTTCATCTACCGGCTGCATTACTCGCTGTTCCTGCCCGTGTACGGCGGGATCAACTTCGGGTTCTGGGTGATGGGCGTCGTCGGCATCGTGTGGGCGATCGACAGCCTGATCGCGCTGGTGCTGGCGTTTCCGAACCTGAAAAGCTGGCGCAAGTCGTTCGCGTTCCGCGTGCGGCGCGGCGGCTACCCGCTCGTGTTCGACCTGCACCGCTCGGGCGGCGTGTGGGTGTGGGGGCTGTTGCTCGTCGTTGCGATCACATCGATCTCGATGAACCTCGCCGTTCCGGTCGTGCGCCCGCTGGTCTCGCTGGTGTCGCCGCTTGCCGAAACGCCGTATACGAATCCGGAGCATTTCCCGCCGGCCCTGCCGGGCAGCCAGATCCTGCCGCGCGAGCGGATCGTCGAGATCGCGCGCTCGGCCGGCCGCGACGCAGGGATCGCCGCGCCGCCGGGCGCGCTGCTGTTCGCGCCGGGGATGAACGCGTATGCGGTCGGGTTCTTCACGCCGGGCAACGACCATGGCGACGTCGGGCTCGGCAATGCGTGGCTGTACTGGAATGCGGTGACCGGCAAGCCCGTCGCGGCTCAGGTGCCGGGCCGCGGTTCGGCCGGCGACCTGTTCATGCAGGCGCAGTTTCCGCTGCACTCGGGGCGAATCGCCGGTGTCGCCGGACGTGTCGCCGTGAGCGTGCTCGGCATCGTGATCGCGATGCTGAGCGTGACGGGCGTGTGCATCTGGGTGAAGAAGCGCGGCGCACGCGGGCGGGCTGCGCGGAGCGCGCGACCGGCCGTGCCGGCGTCGTCGCGCGCCGCGCGATAAGGACCGCGGGGCAAGCAGCAAGCAGCAAGCAGCAAGCAGCAAGCAGCAGGCGGCAAGCGGACGGCGCGACCGCCGCCGGGCCGCGGCGCGGCACCCGCGCCGTCAGCCTGCCTTGCGCCGGCGGGCCGGCTGCTTGCCGCCGAGCGCCGCGCATCGCGCGTGGCACGGGCAGCCGGCTTCGTGATCGTTGACCATGCCGGTTGCCTGCATCAGCGCATAGCAGATCGTCGAGCCGACGAACTTGCAGCCGTACGCCTTCAGCGCCTTGCTGAGCGCGTCGGACTGCTCGGTCGAGGCGGGCGCGTCGCGGTACGACTGCCACGCGTTCTGGACCGGCGTGTCGCCGACGAACGACCACAGGAACGCGGCGAGCGACCCGTGCTCTTCGCGGATGCGCTGCACGGCGCGCGCGTTGGTCACCGCCGATTCGACCTTCGCACGGTTGCGCACGATGCCCGGGTTCTCCAGCAATTTCTCGATGCGCGTGGGCGTGAAGCGTGCGACGGCATCGACGTCGAAATCGGCGAACGCTTCGCGATAGCCCGCGCGCTTGTTCAGGATCGTCGACCACGACAGCCCGGCCTGCGCGCCTTCCAGAATCAGCATTTCGAACAGGTGGCGATCGTCGTGCGACGGCACGCCCCACTCGGTATCGTGATAGTGAGCGTCCGCTTCCGTCTTCACCCAGTTGCACCGCTGCGACATCGTCTGCCTCGTTTTCAGTGTCGATTCGATCGCGCCAGCATAGCGGAAGCCCTTTTGGCGGGATAGCCGGCCGAACGGCAGATGGGCGCGCGGCGCCGATCCGGTTAAGCTTGGCGCCTGTTCGAATCAGCGGGATGAAGCATGGCGGCATTACTTTTTGCGATCGGCATCGACGGCGGCGGCACGGGCACGCGCGCGGTACTGGCCGACCGGGACGGGCGCGAGCTGGCGCAGGGGCGCGGCGGCCCGTCGGGGCTCGGTCTCGGCATCGAGCGGGCATGGGCGTCGATCGGCGCGGCGTGCGCGGACGCGTTCACGCAGGCCGGTCTCGCGTTCGACTGGTCGCAGTGCGCGCTCGGCTGCGGGCTGGCCGGCGTCAACAACGCGGCGTGGCTCGCCGCATTCCGCGCGCAGGCGCCGCTCGGCGCGCTCGCGATCGAAAGCGACGCGTATACGACCGTCGTCGGCGCGCACGGCGGCGCGCCGGGGCTCATCGTCGCGCTCGGCACCGGCAGCATCGCGGCGGCGCTCGACGCGGCCGGCGCGTGCCGGATCGCGGGCGGCTTCGGCTTTCCGTCCGGCGACGAGGCGAGCGGCGCGTGGCTCGGCGTGCGCGCGCTCGCGTATGCGCAACAGGCGCTCGACGGCCGCGTGCCGCGCGACGCGTTCGCCACGGCGCTGCTCGCGGAAACCGGCGCGCGCGATCGCGATGCGCTCGTCCAGTGGTCGTGCGACGCGAACCAGACGATCTACGCGCGTCTCGCGCCGATCGTGTTCGCGCACCGCACGCATCCGGTCGCGCGCGCGCTGATCGCGCAGGCTGGCGACGAGATCGGCAAGATGATCGACGCGCTCGATCCGCAGCACGCGCTGCCGGTCGCGCTGTGCGGCGGGCTGGCGGATGCGCTGGCGCCGGCCGTGCCGGCGCGGCATGCCGCGCGGCTGCGCGCGCCGCTCGACGATTCGGCGCATGGTGCGCTGCGGCTCGCGCTCCAGGCGTTGCGGGCGGCGGAGGGAGCCTAAGCCGAGCGGGGCGCGCGCGGCGAATGCCGCATCGCAGCAGCGCCGCAGGCGGCGCCCGGCCGGTAGCCGCGAGGCAACCACCCGGCAACCGCCCGGCGCGCTGCCGGGCCCGACGTTAAAATGACGCTTCCTCCGTGCCCCGAGCGCCACTCTCCCGTCCCATGTACAAAGTCATCGCCACCGATCTCGACGGTACGCTGCTGAACAGCGACCACCAGCTCGACCCGTACACGATCGACACCGTTCGCCGGCTCGACCGCGACGGCGTGCAGTTCGTGATCGCCACGGGGCGCCACTATGCGGACGTCGCCGGCATTCGCGACGTGCTCGGCATCCGGCCGTACCTGATCACGTCGAACGGCGCACGCGTGCATGCGCCGGACGACACGAAGATCCACGGGCAGGACATCGACGCAGCGATCGTGCGCAGCCTCGTGCAGCCGGAAGTCGTCGGCGCGCACGGCCGCGTGATCGTCAACCTGTTTACCAACGACGGCTGGCTGATCGACCGCGAAGCGCCGCACCTGCTCGAATTCCACCAGGATTCGGGCTTCCGGTACGAGGTGATCGACATGGCCGCGCACGACGGCGCCGATATCGCGAAGGTGCTGTATATCGGCGAGCCGGCCGATCTGGCGGTCGTCGCCGAGCAGATGCGCGTGCAGTTCGGCGATACGCTGTACGTCACGTACTCGCTGCCCGACTGCCTCGAAGTGATGACCGCGAACGTGTCGAAGGGCCGCGCGCTGCGCACGGTGCTCGCGCGGCTCGGCGTCGACACCGGTCATTGCATCGCGTTCGGCGACAACATGAACGACATCGACCTGCTCGAAACCGCCGGCCATGCATTCATGATGAACAACGCGAACCCCGACCTGGTCGCGCGGCTGCCGCACATCCCGCGGATCGGCAACAACTTCGACGCGGGCGTCGCCCGCCACCTGCGCACGCTGTTCTCGCTCGAAGACGACGTCGTCGCGTCCTGAGCGCCCGCCCGGGCGCGTATTCCGCGCGGAAATGAAAAACGGGCGCCAGGGGCGCCCGTCGAAATTGCCTGCCTCGATGTTCTTCGACAGCGTGAGGCTCGCTGCTCTGCTCGCTTGACCCCGTAGTGTTTTATTCGCTTGTGCGAGCGGATGCCGGCAGCAGGTCGACGGCGTCGTCACGCCCGGCGACCAGCGGGTAGATGATCCCCGCGAGTACCGCGCCGATCAGCGGCGCGACCCAGAACAGCCAGAGCTGGCCGATCGCGTCGCCGCCCACGAACAGCGCCGGGCCGGTCGAGCGCGCCGGGTTCACCGACGTGTTGGTGACCGGAATCGAGATCAGGTGGATCAGCGTCAGGCACAGCCCGATCGCGATCGGCGCGAAGCCGGCGGGCACCCCGCGCTTGTCGGTCGCACCGAGGATCACGAACAGGAAGAAGCCCGTCATCACGACTTCGCAGATGAACGACGCGGCGAGCGAGTAGTGGCCGGGCGAGCGATCGCCGAAGCCGTTCGTCGCAAAGCCGCTGCCGACAACGTCGAAACCCGGCTTGCCGGTTGCGATCAGGTACAGCACGAATGCGCCGAGCGTGGCGCCGACGACCTGCGCGACGATGTACGGCGCGAGATCGCGTGCCGGGAAGCGGCCGGCAACCGTCAGGCCGACGCTCACCGCCGGATTCAGGTGGCAACCCGAGATGTGGCCGATTGCGAATGCCATCGTCAGCACGGTCAGGCCGAAGGCGAGTGCGACGCCGGCAAAGCCGATGCCGAGGCCCGGAAAGGCGGCGGCCAGCACGGCGCTTCCGCACCCGCCGAGCACCAGCCAGAACGTGCCGAATACCTCTGCAGCGAGACGCTGAGAAAGATTCATGTAAGGACCTCGTCCAAGTGGGTTGAAGACCCCGGCCGACGCAACGGATTTATTTCGTCGTCCGGAATTGGTCTGGATTATAGGAAATGAATCGGGTCCGGGAGGGTAAACGATTGTTAAATTTGAATGGCTGACGAATGCCTTTTATTAGAATAAGTCCGCATTCTCGATATAGACGATTCGGTTAAAGATGGCAGCATTAATTTCGAAGGGCAGGGCGGCAGTGCAGACGACGTAACGGATGTTGGTGTCCCGGCCGGATTCGCCGGGGCCGCATCATCGAAAAGGGGAGTCGAAAAATGTCTCAATACGCGAAACTCAAGGCGCAGATCGCCGATCTGCAGGCCCAGGCGGACGACGTGCGCCGCCAGGAAGTGGCAGCGGTGATCGCCGATGTCCAGCGAATGATTGCCGAATATGGCCTGACGGCCCAGGACCTGGGCTTCGCGGAACGGGCACGGCGCGGGCGTCCGCCGAAGAAGGCACCGTTGCCGCCTAAATACCGCGATCCGAAGTCGGGTGCAACCTGGAGCGGGCGTGGCAAGCCGCCGAATTGGATCGTCGGCAAAAACCGCGATCGTTTCCTGATCGAGTGACCGAAAGCCCAATAGAAAGAGCCGCATCGACGATGCGGCTCTTTTGTTTTGCGCGCCGATTTCGGCGCGGATTTTACGGTCTATTTCGACGCGGATTTCCGTGTCAGGCGCCCGCGACCCGGCGCAATGCCGGTTGCTTGGTTGCCGCGCAAAGCGATTCGTAAGTTTCGACGTAACGCCGCGCCATTGCCTTCGAGCTGAAACGCGTGTCGAAACGTTCGCGGATCGCGGGGCGCGACAGGCTGTCGATCCGGTGCAGCGCGCCGACCGCGCCCTGCACGTCTTCGACGATGAAGCCGGTCACGCCGTCCTCGATCACTTCCGGCACCGAGCCGCGGTTGAACGCGACGACCGGCGTGCCGCAGGCCATCGCCTCGATCATCACCAGGCCGAACGGCTCCGGCCAGTCGATCGGGAACAGCAGCGCCTTCGCGCCGGACAGGAACGCGGGTTTTTGCGCTTCGTTGATCTCGCCGATGAATTCGACATGCGCCTGGTCGAGCAGCGGCTCGATCACTTCCTTGAAGTAGTCGGCGTCGGCCTTGTCGACCTTCGCGGCGATCTTCAGCGGCAGCCCGCTTTGCGCGGCGATCCGGATCGCGGTGTCGACACGCTTTTCGGGACAGATCCGGCCGAGGAACGCGAGGTATTCGGGCTTCACGTCCGGCTGCGGCGTGAGCAGCGTGTCGGGCAGGCCGTGGTACACGGTGCCGGCCCACGCGGCCTGCGGCAGCGGCTTGCGCTGGTTGTTCGAGATCGACACGACCGGCGAATCGGGGAACGCGTCGAACACGGGCTGCAGTTCCGGCAGGTCGAGGCGGCCGTGCAGCGTTGTCACGTACGGCGTGTCGAGGCGCGACATCAGCGGGAACGGCAGGTAGTCGAGGTGGAAGTGCAGCACGTCGAATTCGTGCGCGACCCGCGCGACCTGCTCGAGGAGCCGCATATGGGGCGCCATCGAATCGCGGACCGACGGGTCGAGCCGCAGTGCGCGCGGCCAGGCCGCCTCGAGACGGGCCGACGTGACGGAGTCGCCGCTGGCGAACAGCGTCACGTCATGGCCGAGTTCGACGAGCGCCTCGGTGAGGTAGGACACGACTCGCTCGGTGCCGCCGTAGAGTTTCGGCGGGACGGCTTCGTAAAGCGGCGCGATCTGGGCAATTCGCATGGGTGTTCTCCTGTGTCGATCCATGGGCGCGACGGCGCCGATGCGGATCCCGTACAAGGTTGCGGAACTTGCCGACACACGCGGTTGGCGGTACGTGGCCGGGCCCTGGGCGGATGCGCGGAGCGCCGGACGGCAAGCTGCGGGGCGGGCCGGCACGGCTCGCGCCGCCGCCCATTGGAGTCCATTATCGATATCGCCCTGAGGGGTTCGAGTGTTTTTTCAAACACTTAAGGCTTGTTACACGATGAAATACGCAAAAACCCCGAGAAAAAGGGCGCGGAATCGTGAATCGAGATGGCCACAACTATTGTTGCGCTATCGTGAAAAAGCACTGTAATTTTTACCGATCCGATTGCCGGCAGCCTTGCCGGCAAGCCTTCCACGCCTGGTGCGACGGCCGTCGGGCGTCTCGCAACCGAATCCGCGTTGCAACCCGTTTTTTCGAATCCCCTTTCAATCCGCCTTGTCGGAAAAATTCCTACACGGTTTACAGACAAATCCTGCACGGCATACGCCACTTCGCTGATACCGGCATAAATGCCGTTTGGCCAAAATTCGCCCTGTAAGACTATAAACGAGCCGGCTGAGCGTCCAGTGCGCACTGACCGAGCAAACGTTTTCATAACATGAATGGCCAAAGCAAAGCTCTTTAACGGGGGAATCATGAGCGCTACCAGCGAAATGCTCAGTGAGATCAAAGAGGTCAACCTGTCGTACCTCCTCCTCGCGCAACGACTGCTGCGGGAAGACAAGGCGATGGGTATGTTCCGCATGGGCATTTCCCAGGAACTCGCCGACGTGCTCGCCAACCTCACGCTCGCTCAGACCGTGAAGCTGGCCGCGTCCAACCAGATGCTGTGCCGCTTCCGCTTCGATGATCACGCGCTGCTGTCGTCGCTCGCCGACAAGGGCCGCAGCGACGTCGTTGCGCACGCCCACTCGGCCATCCTGATGGCCGGGCAGCAGGTCGAAGGCGTCCGCTGATCCATCCCGCCTTGCGTCTGTCCCGGCGTGTCGCGCCGGCCGGCGGCGTATTGGCCATTCATTCGAATAACGTCAAGCGGACGGTTATCACCATGGCAAGCAAAAGCGTCGTGATCGAGGTGAAGGAAATCACCCTCGCCATCGAACTGATCGAACTGGGCGCCCGGCTGCAGCTGCTGGAGGCGGAGACGAGCCTGTCGCGGGACCGTCTGATCAAGCTGTACAAGGAACTGAAGGGCGTGTCGCCGCCGAAGGGGATGCTGCCGTTCTCGACCGACTGGTTCATGACGTGGCAGCCGAACATCCACTCGTCGCTGTTCTACAACATCTACCGGTTCATGCAGGACCACGGCCGCTGCGAGCCGATCCAGTCGATCGTGAAGGCGTACCGGCTCTATCTGGAGCACGTGAACCTGTCCGGCGACGAGGCTGCGCTGAGCCTCACGCGGGCATGGACGCTGGTGCGCTTCTTCGATTCGGGGATGCTGCAGATGACCCCGTGCACGCGCTGCGGCGGCCATTTCGTCGCGCATGCGCATGATCCGCATCAAGGTTTCGTGTGCGGCCTGTGCCAGCCGCCGTCGCGCGCCGGCAAGACCCGCAAGGCCGCCGCCGCGCGCGCCGAACTGGCTGCCGCCGTGGCCTGAGCGCCCGCCGGGCAGGGCCGGACGGGGCGCGAGCGGCGCCCCCGGGGCCGCACGAATCGTCTGCGCATTGCTGGTAAACACCGTCGGGCCGCCGCCGGGCGGCCGCGAAAGTTTTCCTGCCGACTGCCGTAAACCTGTTTAACGGCGGTCTCCCCGCCGGTCTTTCGTGAGGGACAGGCAGTGCTGATTATCGTGGGAACACTCGTGACGCTGTTGTCCGTCTTCGGCGGTTATGCGCTGGCAGGCGGGCATCTGGGCGCCTTGATCCAGCCCGTCGAGATCCTGATGATCGCGGGCGCCGGCGTCGGCGCGTTCATCCTCGGCAACGGTGGCAAGACCATCAAGGCCACGCTGCGCGTGCTGCCGACGCTCTTCAAGGGCTCGAAATACACGAAGGATGTCTATATGGAGCTGATGGCGCTTCTTTACGTGCTGCTCGCGAAGGCACGCAAGGAAGGCACGCTGACGCTCGAGGCCGACATCGACGATCCGCAAAAGAGCCCGATCTTCACGCAATACCCGAAGATCCTCGCCGATCACCACATCGTCGAATTCCTGACCGACTACCTGCGCCTGATGGTGGGCGGCAACATGAACGCGTTCGAGATCGAAAGCCTGATGGACGAGGAGATCGAGACGCACCACGCGGAAGGCGAAGGCCCGGCGCACGCGCTGATGCGCGTCGGCGACGCGATGCCGGCGTTCGGGATCGTCGCGGCCGTGATGGGCGTCGTGCACACGATGGCCTCGGCCGACAAGCCGCCCGCGGTGCTCGGCGCGATGATCGCGCAGGCGCTGGTCGGCACGTTCCTCGGCATCCTGCTGTCGTACGGGCTGATCGGGCCGCTCGCGAGCCTCGCGGAGCAACGCGTCGCCGAGTCGACCAAGATGTTCCAGTGCATCAAGGTGACGATCCTCGCGACGCTGAACGGCTATGCGCCGGCGATCGCGGTCGAGTTCGGCCGCAAGGTGCTGTTCTCGACCGAGCGCCCGTCGTTCTCCGAGCTCGAAGAGCACGTGCGCCGCGTGAAGGCGAAGTGACGCGGAGCGACCGATGAGCAAGAGCAAGGATCGCGCGATCGTCGTCAAGCGGGTGGCCCCGGCGAAGAAGGGCCACCACGGCGGCGCATGGAAGCTCGCGTACGCGGACTTCATGACCGCGATGATGGCGTTCTTCCTGCTGATGTGGCTGCTGAGTTCGGTCACGCCGGTGCAACTGAAGGGGATCGCCGAATACTTCAACATGCCGCTGAAGGCCGCGATTCTCGGCAGCGGCGATCGCAGCTCGCAGGACTCGAGCATCATCAACGGCGGCGGCCGCGACCTGTCGAGCGTCGACGCCGGCACGCTGCGCCGCACCGACGGCACGACCTCGCTCGCCGAGCGCCTCGCGAAGGCGGGCGACGAAAATTCCCGGTCGCAGGCCCAGGGCGCGCAGGACCGGCTCGAGCAGACGCGCCTGCACGATCTGCAGATCAAGCTGATGGCCGCGATCGAGGCCAATCCGACGCTGCGCCAGTTCAAGCAGCAGATCCGCATCGATTCGACGCTGATGGGGCTGCGCATCGAGATCGTCGATACGCAGAAGCGGCCGATGTTCGCGATGTCGAGCGATCGCGTCGAGCCGTACATGCGCGACATCCTGCGCGAGATCGGCAAGACGCTGAACGACGTGCCGAACCGGATCATCGTCCAGGGCCACACCGACGCCGTGCCGTACGCGGGCGGCGAGGGCGGCTACAGCAACTGGGAGCTGTCGGCCGATCGCGCGAACGCGTCGCGCCGCGAGCTGATCTCCGGCGGCATGGACGAGGCGAAAGTGCTGCGCGTGCTGGGCCTCGCGTCGACGCAGAACCTGAACAAGGCCGATCCGCTCGATCCGGAAAACCGCCGGATCAGCGTGATCGTGCTGAATCGCAAATCCGAAGAAGCGCTGATGCGCGACGACGCGACGACGACGACGTTGTCCGCCGACGCGGCCGGTTCGAAGCTGCTCGCGCAGCAGCTCGGCGGCCCGACGCCGGCGGTGCGTCCGGTCGTGGCGAGCGCCGTCGCCGTGGCGCCGAAACCCTGACGTTTCCAAGATTCCGAGACAGACATGATCCGAACCATTCTCGCCATCGACGACTCCGCGACCATGCGTGCGCTGCTGCAGGCCACGCTTGCGCAGGCCGGCTACGACGTGACGGTGGCGCCGGACGGCGAAGCCGGCTTCGACATGGCCGCGACGGCGCCGTACGACCTGGTGCTGACCGACCAGAACATGCCGCGCAAGAACGGGCTCGAGGTGATCGCGGCGCTGCGCAAGCTGACCGCGTACGCGGACACGCCGATCCTCGTCCTGACGACCGAGGGCAGCGATGCCTTCAAGGACGCCGCACGCGACGCCGGCGCGACCGGCTGGATCGAAAAGCCGATCGATCCGGGCGTGCTGGTCGAGCTGGTCGCGACGCTGTCCGAACCGGCTGCCTCCTGACATGAACGCGACGAATTCAACCGGTGACCGGGCATGACTCTCGACATCACTCAGTTCTACCAGACCTTTTTCGACGAAGCCGACGAGCTGCTCGCGCAGATGGAGCAGCTGCTGCTGAACCTCGACGTCGATGCGCCCGATCCCGAGGATCTGGCGGCGATCTTCCGCGCCGCGCACTCGATCAAGGGCGGCGCGGCGACGTTCGGCTTTTCCGCGCTGACCGATACGACGCACATCCTCGAATCGCTGCTCGACCGCGCGCGCAACCATGAGCTGACGCTGACCAAGGACATGGTCGACGCGTTCCTGGAAACCAAGGACGTGCTGTCCGACCAGCTCGTCGACTACCGTGCGAGCGCCGAACCGGACGCGGCCGCCGCCGCGGCGATCTGCGCGAAGCTCGAACGGCTGAAGGCCGAAAGCGGCGCGGGTGCGCCTGCCGCCGCCGAGGCCGCGCCGGTTGCGCCGGTCGCCGCCGCGGCCGTCGCGCCGGCTGCCGAACCCGCCGCTGCCGGCGACCGTGCGCCCGATCACGTGGTCGAACAGGCCGTCGCGGCCGCGCATCCGGCGGCCGACGCCGGCGCCGGCGGCCCGCACCTGAAGATCACGCTGGTCGGTGTCGATGCGAAGGACCAGGCGCTGCTCACCGAAGAACTCGGCAACCTCGGCCGGATCGTCGGTCGCGAGGAAGCGGGCGCGGACCTGTCGCTGTGGGTCGAATCGGACGTCCCGTCGGACGACATCGTCGCCGTGTGCTGCTTCGTGATCGACGAAAGCCAGATCCGCGTCGCGCACGGCACGGCGCCGGCCGCGCAGGCGGCACCGGCCGCCGCGCAGGACGCGGCCGCCGCTGTGGCCGCCGAACCGGCCGCCGCCCCGCTGCCCGCGCGCGTCGAGGTGTTCGCGCCGCAGGCCGCCGCCGCGCAGCCGGCTGCTTCGGCGCCGGCCGAGCCGGCGGCCGCAGCTGCCGCGCAGCTGCGGCCGCCGTCGCAACAGCACGCGCAACCGCAGCCCGCCGAGCACGCGGCGCCGGCCGCCGCGCATCACGACGACAAGCGCGCGCGCCCGGCCGCCGCGGCTGCGGCGGGCGCCGAAGGCAGCTCGATCCGCGTCGGCGTCGAGAAGGTCGACCAGCTGATCAACCTCGTCGGCGAACTGGTGATCACGCAGGCGATGCTGGCCGAGACGGCGAGCGCGTTCGATCCGGCGCTGCACGACCGCCTGTTCAACGGGATGGCGCAGCTCGAGCGCAACGCGCGCGACCTGCAGGAAGCGGTGATGTCGATCCGCATGATGCCGATGGACTACGTGTTCAGCCGCTTCCCGCGGCTCGTGCGCGATCTCGCCGGCAAGCTCGGCAAGCAGGTCGAACTGGTCACGTTCGGCCAGGCGACCGAGCTCGACAAGAGCCTGATCGAACGGATCATCGATCCGCTCACGCACCTGGTGCGCAACAGCCTCGACCACGGCATCGAAACCGTCGACAAGCGCGTCGCCGCCGGCAAGGACGCGGTCGGCCAGCTCGTGCTGTCGGCCGCGCATCACGGCGGCAACATCGTGATCGAGGTGAGCGACGACGGCGCGGGCCTGAACCGCGAGCGGATCCTCGCGAAGGCCGCGAAGCAGGGCATGCAGATCGCCGAGAACATCAGCGACGACGAAGTCTGGCAACTGATCTTCGCGCCGGGCTTCTCGACCGCCGAGACGGTGACCGACGTGTCGGGCCGCGGCGTCGGCATGGACGTCGTGAAGCGCAACATCCAGTCGATGGGCGGCCACGTCGAGATCACGTCGCTGGCCGGCCGCGGCACGACCACGCGGATCGTGCTGCCGCTCACGCTGGCGATCCTCGACGGGATGTCGGTGAAGGTGGGCAGCGAGATCTTCATCCTGCCGCTGAACTTCGTGATGGAGTCGCTGCAGCCGTCGAACGACGACATCTACACGGTCGGCAACGGCGAGCGCGTGGTGCGCGTGCGCGGCGAATACCTGCCGCTGGTCGCGCTGCACGAGGTGTTCTCGGTCGAGGACGCGCGCACCGACCCGACGCAGGGGATCGTCACGATCATGGAAACCGAGGGGCGCCGCTTCGCGATGCTGATCGACGAGCTGGTCGGCCAGCAGCAGGTGGTCGTGAAGAACCTCGAAACCAACTACCGCAAGGTCCATGGCATCTCGGCGGCGACCATCCTGGGCGACGGCAGCGTCGCGCTGATCGTCGACGTCGCGGCGCTGAACCGCGAAACCCGTGCGACGCACGGCGCCCGTGCCGGCGCCGAGCTCGCCGTCTTCTGACTCTCGCCATCAACCGATTGGGGGCAAACGTGTCTGCTGAAGTCCAAATGATCAATCCGGCCGCGGCGAACGCGGCAACCAGCCGCCGCGACGCGGAACAGGGCGACGCGACGGGCCAGGAATTCCTCGTGTTCACGCTCGGCGACGAGGAATACGGGATCGACATCCTGAAAGTGCAGGAAATCCGCGGCTACGACAGCGTCACGCGCATCGCGAACGCGCCGGAGTTCATCAAGGGCGTGATCAACCTGCGCGGGATCATCGTGCCGATCGTCGACATGCGGATCAAGTTCCACCTCGGCCGGGTCGAGTACGACCACCAGACCGTCGTGATCATCCTGAACGTGTCGAACCGCGTGGTCGGGATGGTGGTCGACGGCGTGTCGGACGTGCTGACGCTGCAGACCGACCAGATCATGCCGGCGCCGGAATTCGGCGCGACGCTGACGACCGAGTACCTGACGGGCCTCGGCACGGTCGACGGCCGGATGCTGATCCTGATGGACATCGAGAAGCTGATGTCGAGCCGTGAAATGGCGCTGATCGAGACGCTCGGCGGGTAAGCGCGCCGCGCGCGCAGCAATTTCGGGAGAATCTGCAATGTTGCATAACTGGTCGATCCGCACGACGCTCACGGCGGTCGGACTCATCCTCGTGTGCCTGGCCGCCGCGGTCGGCGGGCTCGGCCTCTACGCGCTGAATCACGCGAGCCGTTCGCTCGACGAGATCGCGCACGTCGACCTGCCGGCGATCCACACGCTGGACGACACGGCCGCGTACCTGCTGCGCTCGCGCGTCGCGCTCGATCGCTTTCGTACGCTGACCGAAGCCGGCAATGCGGCCGACGCGGCGAAGGTGCTCGATCGCGCGCAGGAGCTGTATGCGAAGTCGAACCAGAACTGGCAGACGTTCCAGTCGACGCCGAAGCTCGGCGTCGAGCAGGCGCTCGTCGACGAGCTCACCGCGCGTTACACGACGATCATGAAGGAAGGCGTCGAACCGGAATTTGCCGCGGCACGCGCGGGCGACATGGCCGCGTACCACGCGATCGCCGACGCGAAGATCAGCCCGATGTTCGTCGCGTTCGACCAGACGGCGGCAGCCGTGATCGCCGCGCTGCAAAAGCGCGCGGAAGAACGCCAGGCCGCGACGCAGTCGCAGATCTCGATGATGATCGCGCTGATCGCGGCCGGCATCGCGATCGCGTTCGTCGTCGTGATCGCGATCCGCTTCGCGCTGCGCGGGCTGATCGTCAAGCCGCTGGAAGATGCGATCGCGCACTTCGAGCGCATCGCCGGCGGCGACCTCACGCAGCCGGTGAACGTGTTCAGCACCAACGAGATCGGCCGCCTGTTCGGCGGCATCAAGCGGATGCAGGACGCCGTCACGACGATGGTGCAGGCCGTGCATCGCGGCACCGAATCGATCGACGTCGGCGCGCGCGAGATCGCGACCGGCAACATCGACCTGTCGCAGCGCACCGAGGAACAGGCCGCGTCGCTGCAGGAAACCGCGTCGAGCATGGAGCAGCTGACCGGCACCGTGCGGCAGAACGCGGAAAACGCGCGGCAGGCGAGCCAGCTCGCGGTGAACGCGTCGGACATCGCGACGCAGGGCGGCGACGTGGTCGGCCAGGTCGTATCGACGATGCAGGACATCGCGGCCAGCTCGGGCAAGGTCGTCGACATCATCGGCACGATCGAGGGCATCGCGTTCCAGACCAACATCCTCGCGCTGAACGCGGCCGTCGAAGCGGCGCGGGCCGGCGAGCAGGGCCGCGGCTTCGCGGTGGTCGCGGGCGAGGTGCGCTCGCTCGCGCAGCGCAGCGCGAGCGCCGCGAAGGAAATCAAGCAGCTGATCGGCGATTCGGCCGAGAAGGTCGACAGCGGGTCGGCGCTCGTCGCGCGCGCCGGCGCGACGATGGAAGAAATCGTGCAGGCCGTGCGCCGCGTGACCGACATCATGGGCGAGATCAGCGCCGCGTCCGACGAGCAGTCGACCGGCATCGAGCAGGTCAACCGCGCGGTCGGCCAGATGGATGCGGTCACGCAGCAGAACGCGGCGCTCGTCGAGCAGGCGGCTGCTGCGGCCGCGTCGCTCGAGGAGCAGACGCGCCAGATGAAGGCGATCGTGTCGGGCTGGCGCGTCGCGGGCGGCATCGTGCTCGCGCCGGCGCGCAGCGTCGCGCGGCCGGTGGCCCATGAACCGGCGGCGCTGCCGTCGGACGCGCGCCACGACGCGCCGGTCGCCGCGCTGCCGGCGCCGCAGGCCGCGGCCCAGCCGGCGGCACGGCGTGCCGCGCCGGCGTCGCGCGCGGCCGCCGCGGGCGCCGACCACGAACCGAAGCGGGCGGCCGACGCCACTGCGCGTACGCAGAAGGACGCACCGGCTTCCCGCGGCGCCGCCGCAGGCGGCTACGGCCCGCGTCTGGCGAAGACGGCCGCAGCGACGGACAAGCCGGCCGCGAAACCCGCGCTCGTGCGCCCGGCGCTGAACGGCGAGAAGCCGGCGCTGGCGGCCGCCGGCACGTCCGACGACGACTGGGAGACCTTCTAAGCCATGCAGCACGCGCGCGCGCCGTTTCGACCCGATGCACCGGATGCCATGCCTCGCGCGGGCGAACCGGGGCGCGACTTCGCGTTCACCGGCGCGGATTTCGCACGCATCCGCGCGCTGATCCACCAACGCGCGGGCATCTCGCTGTCCGAGCACAAGCGCGACATGGCCTACAGCCGTCTCGCGCGACGGCTGCGGGCGCGCGGCCTCGACACGTTCCGCGACTACCTCGACCTGCTCGAGCAGGAAGACGATCCGCTCGAGTGGGAAGCATTCACCAACGCGCTGACGACCAACCTGACCGCGTTTTTCCGCGAGTCGCACCATTTCCCGATCCTGTCGGAATTCGTGAAGGGGCGGCCGGCGCCGGTGTCGGTCTGGTGCTCGGCGGCGTCCACCGGCGAGGAGCCGTACTCGATCGCGATCACGCTGATCGAGGCGCTCGGCGAAACGGCGGCGCGCAGCGCGTCGATCCTCGCGACCGATCTCGACACGCAGGTGCTCGCGAAGGCCGAAGCCGGCATCTATACGTACGACCAGGTCAAGCACCTGTCGCCGGAGCGGCTCAAGCGCTTCTTCCTGAAGGGCACGGGCGCGCAGGCCGGCCGCGTGAAGGTGCGCCCCGAGCTGCGCGCGATGATCCGTTTCGAGCAACTGAACCTGACCGATGCCGACTACGGGATCGGCAAGCCGTTCGACGCGATCTTCTGCCGCAACGTGATGATCTATTTCGACAAGCCGACGCAGGGGCAGGTGCTGTCGCGCTTCGAGCCGCTCGTGAAGCCGGGCGGCCTGCTGTTCGCCGGCCATTCGGAGAATTTCACGTACGTGACGCAGGCGTTCCGGCTGCGCGGGCAGACGGTGTACGAACTGACGCGCGACGCCGCTCAGGGCGCACGGTCGCGCGGCGCACAGGCGAGCACGGCGGCCGCGATGTCGTCGCCCGTGCGCGCGCGGGCCGCGGGCGGCGCGCCCGCCTATGGAGAGCGCGGATGAGCGCACTGCCGATCGCGACCAATCGCTACTTCGACAACCACTTCGAGCGCCCCGGCGTGAAGCTGTTGCCGAACGAGTTCTACACGACGTCCGAGGACATGGTGCTGATGACCGTGCTCGGCTCGTGCGTCGCCGCGTGCCTGCACGACCCGTATGCGGGCATCGGCGGGATGAACCACTTCATGCTGCCGGACGACGGCGCCGATCCGGGCGCCGCCGCGTCGGAATCGATGCGCTACGGCGCATATGCGATGGAAGTGCTGATCAACGAGCTGATCAAGGCCGGCGGGCGCCGCGAGCGCTTCGAGGCGAAGGTGTTCGGCGGCGCGGCCGTGCTGGCCGGGATGACGACGATCAACATCGGCGATCGCAACGCGGATTTCGTGCGCCGCTATCTCGCGCTCGAGCGCATCCGCATCACCGCGGAAGACCTGCAGGGCGTGCATCCGCGCAAGGTCGCGTTCATGCCGCACAGCGGACGCGCGATGGTGAAGAAGCTGCGGCTGCAGGTGCCGGGCGTCACCGAGCGCGAAGCCGCGCTCGCGCGCGAGGCCGATCGCCTCCGCACCGCACGCACGCGTGCGCACGTCGAGCTGTTCGCCGCGAAGCGGCCTGCCGCGCCGCAACCGGCGCGCCCGCGCATCGAGCTGTTCGGCGCGCGTGGCGCCGCGCCGGCCGGCAGCGGCGGTGCGCGGACGGCTGGCCCGCAAGGGAGCCCGTACGCGGCGAACCTATCAAGAAAGCAGGAGGCATGACCGCAGTGCAGAAGATCAAAGTATTGTGCGTCGACGATTCGGCGCTGATCCGCAGCCTGATGACCGAGATCATCAACAGCCAGCCCGACATGACGGTGGTCGCGACCGCGCCCGATCCGCTCGTCGCGCGCGAGCTCATCAAGCAGCACAACCCCGACGTGCTCACGCTCGACGTCGAAATGCCGCGCATGGACGGGCTCGACTTCCTCGAGAAGCTGATGCGCCTGCGGCCGATGCCGGTCGTGATGGTGTCGTCGCTGACCGAGCGCGGCTCGGAAATCACGCTGCGCGCGCTCGAACTCGGCGCGGTGGATTTCGTCACGAAGCCGCGCGTCGGGATTCGCGACGGGATGCTCGACTACGCGGAAAAGCTCGCCGACAAGATCCGCGCGGCGTCGCGCGCGCGCGTGCGCCAGGCGCCGCAGCCGCAGGCCGCCGCGCGCACGGCGGACAGCGCCGCGGCCGCGCCGATGATCAACAACCCGCTCGTCAGTACCGAGAAGCTGATCATCATCGGCGCGTCGACGGGCGGCACCGAGGCGATCCGCGAAGTGCTGACGCCGCTGCCGCCGGATGCGCCGGCCGTGCTGATCGCGCAGCACATGCCGCCGGGCTTCACGAAATCGTTCGCGCAGCGACTGAACGGCCTGTGCCGGATCGCGGTGAAGGAAGCCGAGCATGGCGAACGCGTGCTGCCGGGCCATGCGTACATCGCGCCGGGCCACGCACACCTGTTGCTCGCGCGAAGCGGCGCGAACTATATTGCGCAACTGTCGGACGAGCCGCCGGTGAACCGGCACCGCCCGTCGGTCGACGTGCTGTTCCGCTCGGCGGCGACGCATGCGGGCAAGAACGCGATCGGCGTGATCCTCACCGGGATGGGCCGCGACGGCGCGGCCGGCCTGCTGGAAATGAAGCGCGCGGGCGCCCACACGTTCGCGCAGGACGAAGCGAGCTGCATCGTGTTCGGGATGCCGCGCGAGGCGATCGCGCTCGGCGGCGCGGACGAGATCGCGCCGCTCGCCGACATGAGCCGCCGCGTGATGGCGCGCCTGGCGACGATGGGCGACCGCGTGCAGCGCGTGTGAATGGAATGTCACGGGGCGCGTGCCACGATACGCGTCCCGACGGAAACGAATCTGGAAAGGAACGACGATGGACAAGAGCATGAAAATCCTGGTGGTGGACGATTTCCCGACGATGCGCCGGATCGTCCGCAACCTGCTCAAGGAACTGGGCTATTCGAACGTCGACGAGGCCGAGGACGGCCTGGCCGGACTCGCGCGGCTGCGCGGCGGCGGCTATGACTTCGTGATCTCGGACTGGAACATGCCGAACCTCGACGGCCTCGCGATGCTGAAGGAAATCCGCGCGGACGCGACGCTCACGCACCTGCCGGTGCTGATGGTCACGGCCGAGTCGAAGAAGGAGAACATCATCGCGGCCGCGCAGGCCGGCGCGAGCGGCTACGTCGTGAAACCGTTCACGGCCGCGACGCTCGACGAGAAGCTGAACAAGATCATCGACAAGATGGCCAAGGCCGGGAGCTGAACGTGAACGAGCCGATCCATGCGGCGCTCGCCGGCGCGGCGATCAACGCCGACGGCCATGCCGAAGGCGCCGATTACGCGAGCGACCGGATCCTCGCGCGCATCGGCCACGTCACGCGCACGCTGCGCGATTCGATGCGCGAGCTCGGGCTCGACAAGCACGTCGAGCGCGCGGCGGAAGCCGTGCCGGATGCGCGCGACCGGCTGCGCTACGTCGCGACGATGACCGAGCAGGCCGCGGTGCGCGTGCTGAATGCGATCGAGATCGCGAAGCCGATGCAGGAGCGCATCCAGAACGAGGCCGAGGCGCTCGACGTGCGCTGGGCGCAGTGGTACGCGGCGCCGATCGAGCACGCGGAAGTGCGCGAGCTGATGGACGATACGCGCACGTTCCTGCGCACGCTGCCCGAGTCGACGTCGGCGACTCGCGCGCAGCTGCTCGAGATCATGCTCGCGCAGGATTTCCAGGATCTGACCGGCCAGGTGATCAAGAAGATCATGGACATGGTCTACCTGATCGAGCAGCAGCTCCTCACGGTGCTCGTCGAGAACATCGCGCCGGAGCGGCGCGAGCAGTTCGCGGCCACCGCCGCCGCGTTCGCGGCCGAGCAGATGAGCGCGACCGGCAGCCCCGAATCGCTGCTGAACGGCCCCCAGATCGCGCCGGAAGGCAAATCCGACGTCGTCCAGGACCAGGGGCAGGTCGACGACCTGCTCGCCAGCCTCGGCTTCTGACCCGGTCGCCACGCATCGGCGCGCCCCCTTCCGCGGGGGCGGCCGATGCGCGCATTCCCTGTTCCCGCCGCGTTTTCCCGTGTCCGCCGCCGATGCGCCGCGCGGCGTGATCCTGCGTCGAATTGACACGTGGCCACACTCAGCAGGCATACTACGCGTCAGCAGCAACGTAGCGTCATTCGTAAGATTCATAAGTTGGCAGGCGGCGGGGGCCGACGGCGGCGCCGTCGGCAACGAAGCCAGTCCCTTGGGGGGAACGTGAAGCTGAAACGCTTGGGCTGGACCGTCGCGCACGCGACGGCTGCAATGAGTGTGCTGTGGGCCGTCCACGCACATGCGGAACTGGGCGGCGCACCGATGTCGCCGCCGGCGGACGATCAGGCCGCCACCGTGCGGGCGCTGCAGCGCGCGATGCGCTCGGCGGACGGCGTGCAGACGAGCACGGCCGCCTATACCGTCCGCGAGATCACGCTCGGATCGGGCACCGTCATCCACGAATACACGTCGGCCGCCGGCAGCGTGTTCGGCCTCGCATGGCGCGGGCCGACGATGCCGGATCTCGCGTCGCTGCTCGGCAGCTATTTCCCGCAGTACACCGCCGGAGTCCAGGCGGCGCACCAGGCGCGCGGCTGGCGCGCGCCGGTGGCCGTCGAGACGAGCGGCCTCGTGATCCGGACGGGCGGCCACATGGGCGCCTTCTCCGGCCAGGCATGGCTGCCGTCGGCGCTGCCTGCCGGCGTGGCCGGCACCGATATCCAGTGACAGCGGGAGAGCGACCTTGAGCATTCCTCGTACATTCAAGCGCTGGCTCGGCGTGCTGGGCCTCCTGGCCGCGACGGCCGTACTCGTGACGGCATGCGGCGGCGGCGATGGCGGCGGCGGCAGTGCGGGCAACGGCGGCAATACGGGCGGCAACGGCTCGGGCGGGTCCGACGGCAACAGCGGCAACACGGCCGTCATCACGGTCGGCGCCGGCGCCGCGAACGTGATCAACATCCCGACCATCAGCTTGAAGGTCTGCGTGCCGGGCACGTCGAACTGCCAGATCGTCAACAACGTGCTTGTCGATACCGCGTCCTACGGGCTGCGGCTCGTCGGCAGCGCGGTGGCGGGCGTGCACGACAGCCTGCCGCAGGTGACGAGCGGCGGCGCGCCGGTCGCCGAATGCGGCAAGTTCGTGTCGAGCTACACGTGGGGCTCGGTGCGCACCGTCGACCTGTCGATCGGCACCGAGCAGGCAAGCTCGCTGCCCGTGCAGATCATCGGCGACCTCGGCACGACCAACGTGCCGAGCTCGTGCACGAACGGCGGCGCGTCGGCCAACTCGACCGGCGCGCTCGGCGCGAACGGGATCCTCGGCATCGGGCCGGCGCCGTACGACTGCGGCACGACCTGCGCGACGTCGACGTCGACGAGCAACAACTACTACGCGTGCCCGAACGGCGACAACGCAAGCTGCACGGTCGCGCTCGTGCCGCTCGCGCAGCAGGTGGCCAACCCCGTGCATCGGTTCGCGAACAGCGACGGCGTGAGCGTGCAGATGCCCGACATCTCGTCCAGCGGGCAGGGGAGCGCAACCGGCACGCTGACGTTCGGCCTGCCGAACCTGAGCGGCAAGACGGTGATGACGTCGACCACGACCGGCGACGTCAGCGCGACGTTCCAGGGGCGCAACGTGACCGCGTTCTTCGATACGGGCTCGAACGCGTATTTCTTCAACGATTCGGCGCAGACGGTCTGTTCGAGGAACACGGAGTTCTACTGCCCCGCGACTACGACCTCGTACTCGGCCACGCTGAGGGGCCAGAACGGCGCGTCGGGTACCGTGTCGATGCCGGTCGCGAACGCGGATTCGCTGTTCTCGAACCCGTCGACGTTCGCGTTCAACGACATCGCGGGCCCGTTCGGCTCGTCCAGCTGGCTCGACATCGGCATGCCGCACTTCTACGGCAAGACGATCTACTTCGGGATGGACAAGACCGCGAGCGGCGGCGCGCAGCCGTTCGTCGCGTTCTGACGCGGCACGGCCGGACGCAGGAACGAAGGGGGCGAGCGATCGCCCCCTTTTTTTATCCGGCGTGCGGTGCGCGCGCTACGAGCCGGCGCGCCGCCAGGCGCCGGCGCAGCGGCTACGATGTAAGACCGGCACCGGTGCCGGCACGACATCGAGGAGACAGCGCCATGACCCAGCGTATCCAGCGCATCACGCCGTTCCTGTGGTTCGACCGCGACGCCGAGGCGGCGGCCGCTTTTTACGTATCGGTGTTCGACAACGCGCGCATCGTGCACGTCGCGCGCTACGGCAAGGCTGGCGCGCACGCGTCCGGCAACGCCGAGGGCGCGGTGATGACCGTGGCGTTCGAGCTCGACGGGCAGGCGTTCGTCGCGCTGAACGGCGGCCCCGTGTTCCAGATGACGCCGGCCGTGTCGTTCGTCGTCAACTGCCGCGACCAGGACGAGATCGACCGTTACTGGGCGCGCCTGTCCGAAGGCGGCGACGAGCGCGCGCAGCAATGCGGCTGGCTGCGCGACCGCTTCGGCGTGTCGTGGCAGGTCGTGCCGGTGCAGATGGCCGAGCTGATGACGGGCGACCCGGCCCGCGCCGAGCGCGTGATGGCGCAGGTGATGACGATGAAGAAGCTCGATCTGAACGCGCTGCAGCGGGCGGCGGCTGGCTAGGGCCTGTTCACGCCAATAACGGGCTTGCGCTGGCCCCGGAAAGGGCCGGGCGCAAGGATTGCGACGAAGCGAAGACTCGACGTATTCGCGACGAGCATGACGTGGCGATCGGCCCGTCCGGGGGCCGTTGCGTCGGGGCCCGCTTTCCCCGCCTTTTCCCATTTTCCCGCCCGTCGTTTCACCGTCCCCCCGCACTCAGCCGGTGCCGTCC
>NZ_JACCQB010000036.1:0-76421 GCF_015712265.1 Burkholderia sp. 9777_1386
ACCACGCGGCGGCCGCTGCCGCCGCGCTCGCCGAGGAACTGCAGCGCGTGCGCGACGCCGCGCACGCCGAAGGCCATGCGGCCGGCCACGTCGAAGGCCAGGCGCTCGGCTACCAGGCCGGTTTCGAGCAGGGCCGCGAACAGGGTTTCGAGGCCGGCCAGGCCGACGCCCGCGAACAGGCCGCGCAGCTCGCGGCGCTCGCCGCGTCGTTCCGCGAAGCCGTGTCCGCCGTCGAACACGATCTCGCATCCGAGCTCGCGCAGCTCGCGCTCGACATCGCGCAGCAGGTCGTGCGCCAGCACGTGAAGCACGACCCGGCCGCGCTGGTCGCCGCCGTGCGCGACGTGCTCGCGGCCGAACCCGCGCTGTCCGGCGCGCCGCATCTCGCGGTGAATCCGGCTGACCTGCCCGTCGTCGAAGCGTATCTGCAGGACGATCTCGACACGCTCGGCTGGAACGTGCGCACCGACGCGTCGATCGAGCGCGGCGGCTGCCGCGCGCACGCCGCGACCGGCGAGGTCGACGCGACGCTGCCCACGCGCTGGCAGCGCGTCGCCGCCGCGATCGGCAAGGTGAGCACGTGGTGACGCGCTCGCCCGACGCGTTCGCGCACGACGGCATGACGCCGCTCGAACGCGAGCTCGCGCTCGCGTCGTTCGGGCCGGCGGCCGCGCACGATCCCGCGGACGACGCCACGCCGCACGCCGCATCCGCGGCTGCCGACGCCGCCCCGCGCGCGCCGCACAATCCGCATCTCGCGCACTGGCGCACGCACCTGAACGGGCTCGCCGCGCGCAGCCACCGCGCGCTGCCGCTGCGGCCGTGCGGACGCCTCACGCGCGCGGCCGGCCTCGTGCTCGAGGCGATCGGGCTGCGCCTGTCGGTCGGCGCCGAATGCACGATCGAACTGCCGCCCGGCAGCACGCTGCCGCACGCGGAAGCCGAAGTCGTCGGCTTCGCCGGCGACCGCCTGTTCCTGATGCCGACCACCGACGTCGCCGGCGTCCTGCCCGGCGCCCGCGTGTGGCCGCGCGAAAGCGCGCCCGTCGCCGATCCGCTCGCGGGCGCGAAGCGGCTGCCGGTCGGCTGGGAGATGCTCGGGCGCGTCGTCGACGCGTCGGGCCGCCCGCTCGACGGCCTCGGCCCGCTCGCGTCGAAAGTCGATGCGCCGCTGTCGGCGCCGTCGATCAATCCGCTCGATCGCGAGCCGATCCACCACGTGCTCGACGTCGGCGTGCGCGCGATCAACGCGCTGCTCACCGTCGGCCGCGGCCAGCGGATGGGCCTGTTCGCCGGCTCCGGCGTCGGCAAGTCGGTGCTGCTCGGCACGATGGCGCGCTATACGAGCGCGGAAGTGATCGTGATCGGCCTGATCGGCGAACGCGGCCGCGAAGTGAAGGAATTCATCGAACAGATCCTCGGCGAGGACGGGCTCGCGCGCTCGGTCGTCGTCGCGGCGCCGGCCGACGTGTCGCCGCTGTTGCGGATGCAGGGCGCCGCGTACGCGACGTCGCTCGCCGAGTATTTCCGCGACCAGGGCAAGCACGTGCTGCTGCTGATGGATTCGCTGACGCGCTATGCGATGGCGCAGCGCGAGATCGCGCTGGCGATCGGCGAGCCGCCCGCGACGAAAGGCTATCCGCCGTCGGTGTTCGCGAAGCTGCCCGCGCTCGTCGAGCGCACCGGCAACGGCCCCGAAGGCGGCGGCTCGATCACCGCGTTCTACACGGTGCTGACCGAGGGCGACGACCAGCAGGACCCGATCGCCGATTCGGCGCGCGCGATCCTCGACGGCCACATCGTGCTGTCGCGTACGCTCGCCGAGGCCGGCCACTATCCCGCGATCGACATCGAGGCGTCGATCAGCCGCGCGATGACCGCGCTGATCGACGAAACGCATCTCGACCACGTGCGGCAGTTCAAGCAGATGCTGTCGCGCTACCAGCGCAATCGCGACCTGATCGCGGTCGGCGCCTACGCGCCCGGCCGCGACGCGCAGCTCGACCGCGCGATCGCGCTCTACCCGCGCATCGAAGCGTTCCTGCAGCAGGGCTTTCGCGAATGCGCGCCGTTCGCATCGAGCCTCACTGCGCTCGATGCGCTGTTCGACGCTTACGGAGGCTGATCCCGATGGCCCACGGCTTTCCCCTTCAGCTGCTGCTCGACCGCGCGCAGGAAGACCTCGACTCGGCCGCGAAGCAGCTCGGCGCCGCGCAGCGCGACCGCACCGCGGCGGCCGAACAGCTCGACGCGCTGCTGCGCTATCGCGACGAATACCACGCACGCTTCGCGCAATCCGCGCAGAGCGGGATGCCGGCCGGCAACTGGCGCAATTTCCAGGCGTTCATCGACACGCTCGATGCCGCGATCGCGCAGCAGCGCAGCGTGCTCGCCGCGGCCGAAGTCCGCATCGACGAGGCGCGCCCGAACTGGCAGCAGAAGAAGCGTACCGTCGGCTCGTATGAAATCCTGCAGGCGCGCGGCGTCGCGCAGGAAGCGCAGCGCGACGCCCGGCGCGAACAGCGCGACGCCGACGAACACGCCGCGAAGATCCTGCGCATGCGGGCCGACGCGGCCCGCTCGTCGTAACCGACCACCGCCTTCGAACGAGAGAACCGTCATGCCTCCCCTGCCCCTGCTCGGCGCGCTGCTCGACACCGCCGGCGCCGCACTCAAGGCCGCCCGCGGCTCGGGTGCGTCCGCCGCCGGCGCCGATGCGGCCGCTGCCACGAGCGCCGTGCCGTTCGCTCAGACGCTCAAGCAAAGCGTCGCCACGCGCGGCGATACGGCCAACGCCGGTACGCCGGACGCGTCGACCAGACAGGCTTCGTCGAAGCCGGCCGCCGGCGCGAAACCGTCCGGCACCGACGACGACAAGGCGACCGACGACACGCCCGCGAACGCCGCCACCGCCACCGCCAACCCCGACGCCGCCGCCCTCGCGGCCGCCGCAGCCGTGCAGGCGCAACTGCAGGCGCGCCCGGACACCGCGACGCCGGCCGACGCGGCGACCGCCGCCGCGGCCGCCACCACGCAAAAGACGGCCGTGTCCGGCCAGCCGGACGCCACGGCGACGCTCGCCGATCATGCGGCCAAGGACGCGACCGCGCAGCCGACCGACCCGGCATCGAGCCGCGACGCGCTGCAAGCGGCGCTCGCCAAGCTGACGGGTGGCGCGGGCGCGATCACGATGCCGGCGACCGGCACGAGCGCCGCCGCCACGCCGGCAGCGACCGCATCGAACGCCGCCGCACCGCTGACACCGAAAGTGCCGACGTTCGACCGCACGCTCGCCGACGCGAAAGGCGCGCTCGCCACCCAGCCCGCGCCGACCCAGGTCACGCCGCAAACGCTGCAGGCCGACGCGAACGCGCAGTCCGGCGCCCAGCACGCGCTCACGGCAGCCAGCAACGCGACGGACCCGGCCGCCAGCGCGACGCTCGCGGCGGGCGCCACGGCTGCCGCCGCCGCGCAGGCGAACCTGCAACTGTCGCCGGCCGCCGGTGCGATCGCCGCCGCCAACGCACACGCGCTCGCGCCGCACGTCGGCACGGCCGACTGGACGGATGCACTGAGCCAGAAAGTGGTGTTCCTGTCGAACGCGCACCAGCAGAGCGCCGAGCTGACGCTCAACCCGCCCGATCTCGGGCCGCTGCAGGTCGTGCTGCGCGTTGCGGACAACCATGCGCACGCGCTGTTCGTGTCGCAGCACGCGCAGGTGCGCGACGCGGTCGAAGCCGCGCTGCCGAAGCTGCGCGAAGCGATGGAAGCAGGCGGACTCGGGCTCGGCAGCGCGACCGTCAGCGACGGCGGCCTCGCGTCGCAGCAACAGCAGCCCAACCCGCAGCAGACTTTCGCCGGCGGCCAGTCGTCGCGACGCGGGAACGGCGGACCGTCAGCCGTCGATGCACCTGTCGACGCCGCGCAATCCGCACCGGTCGCCGCGCGCGCGAGCCGCGCCGGCCTCGTCGATACGTTTGCCTGAGCATGGCCGCTGCCGTGCCGTGCGCGCGCCGCGCCTAGCGGCCGTGCACCGCGGTAGCCGCCTCGCCGCGCGGCACACCGCCGCGGCGCGCCGCGACGATGAAGTCCGCCGCGCGTTCGCCGATCATCACCGACGGCGCATTCGTGTTCCCGCCCACCAGCGTCGGCATCACCGACGCATCCACCACGCGCAACCCGTCGACGCCGCGCACGCGCAGTTGCGGATCGACGACCGCGCGCGCATCGGAGCCCATCCGGCAGGTGCCGACCGGGTGATAGATCGTGTCCGCATGCGCGACGATCGTCGCGCGCAACTCCGCTTCGCTCTGGTCCGGCCGCGTGTACAGCTCGCGCCCGCCCTGCGACGCGAGCGGCGCCTGCGACAGGATGCGGCGCATCGCCTGCGCGCCACGCACCAGCAGGTCGAGATCGCGTGAATCGCTGAAGAAGCGCGGATCGATCAGCGGCGCGTCGCGCGCATCGCCGCTCGCGAGCGCGACCGTGCCGCGGCTGAACGGCCGCAGCGCGCACACGTGCAGCGAATAGCCGAAGCCCCAGTGCATCTTGCGGTTGTGGTCGTCGACGAGCGCCGTGCAGAAATGCAGTTGCAGGTCGGGACGCGCGAGCGACGGATCGCTCTTGATGAAACCGCCGGCCTCCGCGACGTTGCTCGTCATCATCCCGGTGCGGCTCGAGAAATAGCGCGCGAGCGCCGGCGTCATCTTCGCGATGCCGCGCACGCACACGCCGACCAGCTCCGACGAATTCACGCGCGTGTTGATGATGAAATCGATGTGGTCGATCAGGTTCGTGCCGACGTCCGGCGCATCCTGCACGACCGCGATCCCGTGGCGGCGCAGTTGCTCCGCCGGGCCGATTCCCGAACACATCAGCAGTTGCGGCGAATTGAACGCGCCGGCCGACAGGATCACTTCCGCGCGTGCGCCGAGCGTCTCGACCCGCCCGTTGCGCGACACCACGACGCCGACCGCGCGCTTGCCGTCGAAGCCGACGCGCAGCACCGTCGCATCCGTGAGCACGTGCAGGTTCGGCCGGTTGCGGCCGTAGATATACGCGCGCGCCACGCTGCAACGCGAACCGTCGCGATGCGTGACCTGATAGAAGCCGACGCCTTCCTGCGTCGCGCCGTTGAAGTCGTCGTTCAGCGGATAGCCGGCGGCATGCGCGGCCTGGATGAATCGTTCGGAGAACGGATTGCGAAAGCGCAGATCGGAAACGGTCAACGGGCCGTCCGCGCCGTGCCACGCGTCGGCGCCGCGTTCGTTGCCTTCCGCGCGGCGGAAATACGGCAGCACGTCTTGCCAGCCCCAGCCCGTCGCGCCGAGCTGCGCCCACTCGTCGTAATCGCCTGGGTGGCCGCGCGTATAGATCATCGCGTTGATCGCGCTCGAGCCGCCCATCCCGCGCCCGCGCGGCTGGTAACCGCGCCGCCCGCCGAGGCCCGGCTGCGGCACCGTCTCGTAGCCGTAGTTGGTGCCGAGCTTGAACGGCACCAGCGCCGCGATGCCGACCGGCATGTTGACCAGCAGGTTGCGCTCCGTATGCGAGCCGGCCTCGATCAGTGCGATCGTCGCATCGGGGCAGGCATCGGCGAGACGGCCGGCCAGGCTCGAGCCGCCCGAACCGCCGCCGACGATGATGTAGTCGTATTGCATGTCACGTCTCCGTCGTGTCATGGAAGGCGCGCCGGCACCGCCGCGCGACCGCGTCCCCTCTTGTGTTCGGGCATTGTAGGAATGGCCGTCCCGTGCGCGGCACGCGGATTCAAGAGCGATTCCTCTAAACGCCCGCGTGAACTAAATTTAAGATGTATCGAATCGCTTCGCGCGATGCACCGGCCACGAGAAGCCGACTCGTCGCGAAACGGGAGGAACGACGATGCAGCGCCAGATCCTGCAGGCCGCGTGTCGACCGGATGATCCGGAGGTCACGCGCGCGGCCCGCATTTCATTTCAAACGGCGGCCTGCGCGACGACGTACGGCGTCATGCGCGCAGTCGGTGGAAATCGAACGGCACGCGCCATCGCCGACCGTTTGGACGGTGTGTCGACGTCGCTGCACGATGAGCGGCGACGGGTCGTCGCGTACCCGTCGCGCGGCC
This sequence comes from Burkholderia sp. 9777_1386, assembly GCF_015712265.1. Lineage (NCBI taxonomy): Bacteria > Pseudomonadati > Pseudomonadota > Betaproteobacteria > Burkholderiales > Burkholderiaceae > Burkholderia > Burkholderia sp. 9777_1386. Next base: position 6,107 of record NZ_JACCQB010000036.1, read on the forward strand.
CTGCTGCGGTGCACCGGCAGGCGTGCGCGCAACGGCATCGCGCGCCCGCTCGTCACCGTATCGGATCGTGCGCGCCTGCCGTGCGGCGCACTTTTCGGACGGGGACACCGTCGCGCGGATACGACGCTTGCCGCATACCGCAACCGGTTTTCGAACACCCGTCGCATCCGGCCCCGTGCCGCGCGACCCGCATCACCCGATCCGCGTCGCCGCGCTCGCCGAGCGTGCGCGTGCGGCGTGACGGCCGGCCGATCAGCCAGGCCCAACTGGAGGAGACGACATGAAGAACGACCTGCCCGAACTGGCCCCGCAAGCACTGCCGTCGGTCGATGCGCTGACGTCGCTGCTGCACGACCAGCGCGCGGCGTACCTGCGCGCACCGTACCCGGCATGGGACACGCGTGCGCAGCACCTGCGCGCGCTGCGCACGATGCTGATCGATCACGCGGATGCGCTCGCCGACGCGATCAGCGCCGATTTCGGCCATCGCGCGAAGCAGGAAGTGCTGCTGTCGGAAATCTGGATGGCGAAGGAAGAGATCGACGACGCGCTGAAGCACGGCAAGCGCTGGATGAAGCCGATCCGCAAGCCGATGAACAAGTGGCTGCGCCCGGCGCGCGCGAAGGTGATTCCGCAGCCACTCGGCGTGGTCGGCATCGTCGTGCCGTGGAACTATCCCGTGCTGCTCGCGGCCGGCCCGCTGATCTGCGCGCTCGCCGCCGGCAACCGCGCGATCATCAAGATGTCCGAACTGACGCCGCGCACGTCGGCGCTGTTCGAGCAGCTCATCGGCAAGACCTTCACGCGCGACCACGTCGCGGTCGTGAATGGCGACGCGGAGATCGGCGCCGCGTTCAGCGCGCTGCCGTTCGATCACCTGTTGTTCACCGGCTCGACGCAGGTCGGCCGCCACGTGATGCGCGCGGCCGCGGACAACCTCACGCCCGTCACGCTCGAGCTCGGCGGCAAGTCGCCGGCGATCGTCGGCCCGAATGCGCGCTTCGACGCGGCCGTCGATGCGATCGTCGCCGGCAAGACGCTGAACGCCGGCCAGACCTGCATCGCGCCCGACTACGTGCTGCTGCCGCGCGGGATGGAAGGCGCGTTCATCGAACGCGCGCGGACCCGCTTCGCGAAGCTGTATCCGGACCTGTCGGCCAACGGCGACTACACGACGATCGTGTCGCCGCGCCACTACGCCCGCCTGCAGCAACTCGCGAGCGACGCGCAGGCGGCCGGCGCGCAGTTGCACCCGCTGTCCGATGCGCAGTCCGATCCCGCATCGCGCCGCTTCGTGCCGTGCGCGCTCACGCAGGTGCCCGCCACGTCGCAACTGATGCAGGAGGAAATCTTCGGGCCGCTGCTGCCGCTCGTGCCGTACGAGCGGCTCGACGAAGCGATCGCGTACGTCAATGCGCGCCCGCGTCCGCTCGCGCTGTACCTGTTCGACGAGGATGGCGGCACGATCGACCGCGTGATGCGCGAAACGATCTCGGGCGGCGTCTCGATCAACGAAACGCTGATGCACATCGCATGCGGCAGTTTGCCGTTCGGCGGGGTCGGGGCGAGCGGCATGGGTGCGTACCACGGCTACGATGGCTTCGTGACGTTCTCGAAGATGAAGCCGGTGCTCACGCAGGCGCGCCTGAACGCGCGCAACCTGCTCGCGCCGCCGTACGGCAAGCGCTTCGCCGCGCTGATCAAGCTGATGCTGAAGTTCTGAGCCGGACGGGCCGCGTCGCGGCCCTGTCCAACCTGCCGCGCGGCAGGGATGCCGCGCGCGCAACGGTCACACGGGCCAGAGCGGCCCTTCCTGCATCGCGCCGATCTGCTCGCGCAGTTCGAGCACGCGCGCTTCCCAGTAACGATGCGTGTTGAACCACGGGAACGCGGCGGGAAACGCCGGATCGTCCCAACGCCGCGCGAGCCACGCCGCGTAGTGGATCAGCCGCAGCGTGCGCAGCGCTTCGACGAGATACAGCTCGCGCGGCTCGAATTCGCAGAAATCCTCGTAGCCGGCGAGCAGGTCCGCCAGCGCGTGCGACGCGCCTTCGCGATCCCCCGGCAGCAGCAACCACAGATCCTGCACGGCCGGCGCCATCCGGCTGTCGTCGAAGTCGACGAAATGCGGGCCGGCATCGGTCCACAGCACGTTGCTCGGATGACAGTCGCCATGCGTGCGCAGCAGGCGAATCTCGCCCGCGCGCTCGAACGCCGCCTCGACGCCTTCGAGCGCCAGCGCGACCGCGGTCTCGTACGCCGGTCTTACGTCATCCGGAATGAAATCGTGCGTGAGCAGGTAGTCGCGCGGCTCGTAGCCGAACGTGCCGATGTCGAGCACGGGACGCGCGACATACGGCTGCGTCGCACCGACCGCATGAATGCGGCCGATGAAGCGGCCGAGCCACTCGAGCGTGTCGCTGCGGTCGAGATCGGGTGCGCGCCCGCCGCGCCGCTCGAAGATCGAGAAGCGGAAACCGTCGAACGCGTGCAGCGTGCGGCCGTCGAACGATCGCGCGGGCACCGCCGGAATCTCGCGCGCGGCGAGTTCGGCGACGAACGCATGCTCTTCGAGAATCGCGTCGTCCGACCAGCGCGCCGGGCGATAGAACTTCGCGACGACCGGCGGGCCGTCTTCGATACCGACCTGGTAGACGCGGTTTTCGTAGCTGTTGAGGGCAAGCAAGCGCCCGTCGGTGCGCAGGCCGGCCGGCATCAGCACGCTGTCGAGCGCGTCGAGCACGCATTCGGGCGTGAGGCCGGCGAACGGCGGGCTGGCGGGAGAAGCGGGAGCGGAGGTGGCGTCTGTCATGCCCCGCATTGTGCCGCCTGCCGGACCGAAAGACGAGCGTCCGGTGCGATGGGTGCTTAGTGAAGCGCCGCGCCGGCCGGCAGAACGGATTCGCCGGTGTCGATCAGGTCCTCGAGAAAGAACGGCTCGGTGTTGAGTTCTTTCGACTCACCCGGCACGCCCGCGTACCAGGTCACCATGGCCATGTCGCCCAGGATGCGCTGGACGATGCCGCGCGCGCCTTTCGGCACCGCGATATGGGTAGTGCAGACGATCGACCCGATATGCATGATGGTTCCCCACTCTTGAATCTTGAAACCCGGCCCGCTGGCGAGCCGGCAAATGCACGATCCGCGCCGCTCTCGGCGGAGCGTTGCGCGTGATCCCATTGTTCACGGTTTATCGAAGCGCGAAAAGAAGAAGAAGCAGGCGAAGTGCCGCGAATTCGTCGAATGTCTCCAATCAACCACTGCGTCGGGCACGTACTTGCCCGCCCGGTTACCCCCATCATACCCTGTCGAATGTGACTGACCACCGAAACGGTACCGCGCCACCACACGCCCATGATTGACGCAACGCGCGTGCCGCTTCGCTTCGCCGCTGCCGAATCATCGGAACACTGCACGCGACCGACCGGAATCACGTCGCGTGCGTCGCATGTCGATCGCTTTCCACCGTTCGTCGAATGCTTGCGTGCGTACCGGCATCGGCCTGCATCGACGCACGACGCCGCTCGCGATATGCAGCCGCCGACAAGAGTTGCGCTCGATGGCTGCCTTGCGGTACCTTAAGCTTTCATTCGCGTTCAACCGCACTCCGACACGATGTATCCGCTCACGTCCGCCCTCGCAAAATCCCGGCCGCAGTTCGACTCGCGGCCGCAGGCGTGCGTGCATCCGTCGGTCCTTCCTCCTCCTGTCGCACCGCCGCTCGTCTGCGCCGCGCCGCCCCCTCCGGCGGCACGCGCCGGCTGACTCGCCGGCTTTTCGTTTTCGTCTTCCCTTCGCGCCGTGGGCTGCAGGTGCGTGCGTCATGACGCACGGCACGTTGCCGCGCGCGCGGATGGAACGTTTCGATCCGTTCGACAGGTGGATTCACATGGTTTCGTTCAAACGCGCGCTGGCCGCGCATGGCGCGACGTCGCTCTTCGTACTGCTGTGGAGCAGCGGCGCGATCTTCGCTGAACTCGGTCTGCGTCACGCGTCCGCGTTCGCCTTTCTCACCGCCCGTTTCGCGCTCGCATCGCTCGTGCTGCTCGCGCTGGCGTTCATGCGCAAACGCTGGCTGCCGCCGCGCGGCGAGCGGCGCATGGCCGCGCTGACCGGCTTGCTGATGATGGGCGGCTATTCGATCTTCTATCTGCTCGCACTCGAGCGCGGCATCGCGCCCGGGGTGCTCGCGACGATCCTCGGCGTGCAGCCGATCCTCACGCTCGCGATCGTCGAGCGTCGCTGGCAACCGGTGCGCATCGCGGGGCTCGCGCTGTCGCTCACCGGCCTCGCGCTCGTCGTGGGCCGCGGCGTGAGCGGCGGGACGGGCGGCCTGTCGGCGGCCGGCATCGCGTGCGCGCTGACGGCGCTCGTCGCGCTGACCGTCGGCTCGCTGCTGCAAAAGCGCGTGCGCGCGGCGCCCGCCGACGTGCTGCCGCTGCAGAACGCGATCGGCCTCGCGCTGTGCGTCGCGATCGTGCCGTTCCGGCCGGTGTCGTTCGACATCAGCTGGGCGTTCGTCGTGCCGCTGCTGTGGCTCGGCATCGTGATTTCGGTAATCGCGCAACTGCTGTTCTACCGCTTGATGCAGCGCGGCGATCTCGTCAACGTGACGAGCCTGTTCTATCTCGTACCGGTCGTCACCACGCTGATGGACGCCGTGTGGCTCGGCAACCGGCCCGAGCCGCTCGCGCTCGCCGGCATGGGCGCGATCATCGCCGGGCTCGCGCTCGTGTTCCGCGCGCCGGCCGCCCGCCCGCAACCCGACCGCGCCTGAGCGGCGGGCCGCCGCGCCCGCGGGTGCGGCGGCCCGTATCGGACACATACGACGATTCCGCGAAAATCGAAAGGAACGGGAAAGATACGCGCAAGGCGTTCGTCTTGTTCGCACGAAAAACGCGTGATTCGCGGGGCTTTCTACTGATTTTTAATGGTTCGGATAGCGAAAAACGCCGCCGGTTGCCTATACTCGAATTGACCGGCCTGCTCGTAACGGGCCGGACCAACTAGAAACACCCGGCATGGGGCCGGGGTGAGCGCACGCGTGCCGTTTCAGGCCGATATCCCGCAGGGATGGAGCCGCCCAGGCAAGCACCGAAGCGCCCACTTCGGCCGACACTGGAGACACGCATGACGACCTATTTCACGATCGGCGACTTCATCCTGTTGATTCCGATGGCGCTGGCCGGAGCGCTATTTCTCGGCGCGGTACCGTGCGCCACCCAGTTCCGTCACAACCTGCTGCGCGTACTCGGCGTCATTCTCGGCGTCGGCGTCGCGGTATTGCTCGTTGAAGGCCTGCCTGCGCTGATCTAGCGCCTCGCCGTGCGCGACGCCCATCGCTGCACCGCAGCGATGGGCCGCATGGCGTGTGCGGCGGCGATACGGCACACGATATTTCGCATCCCGTATCGACTTCCGGTCAGATCGCCTGATCGGTGGACGGCTTTTCCCACAGATTGATGCCGCCTTCCGTCGCGTAACGATCGATCTCCGCGAGTTCCTCCGCCGAGAATTCGAGGTTCTGCAACGCACCGACGTTCTCGCGCACCTGCTCGGCCCGGCTCGCGCCGATCAGCGCGGACGTCACGCGGCCGTTACGCAGCACCCACGCCAGCGCCATCTGCGCAAGGCTCTGCCCGCGCCGCTCGGCGATCGTATTGAGCTTGCGCACGTGCTCGAGGTTGTCCGCACTCAGGTGCTCCTGCTTCAGCGAGCCGCCGCCCGGCTTGTTCACGCGCGCGTCGGCCGGCACGCCGTTCAGGTACTTCGACGTGAGCAAGCCCTGCGCGAGCGGCGTGAACGCGATGCTGCCCGCGCCGACGTCGTCGAGCGTGCCGAGCAGGTCGTTCTCGATCCAGCGGTTCAGCATGTTGTACGACGGCTGGTGAATCAGTAGCGGCACCTTGTATTGCGCGAGCAGCGCGGCCATCTCGCGCGTCTTCGCGGCCGAATACGACGAAATGCCGATGTAGAGCGCCTTGCCCTGCTGCACGGCCGACGCCAGCGCGCCCGCCGTTTCCTCGAGCGGCGTGTGCGCGTCGAAACGGTGCGAATAGAAGATGTCGACGTAGTCGAGCCCCATCCGCTGCAGGCTCTGGTCGAGGCTCGCGAGCACGTACTTGCGCGACCCGCCGCCGCTGCCGTACGGCCCCGGCCACATGTCCCAGCCGGCCTTCGTCGAGATCAGCAGCTCGTCGCGATACGGCTGGAAATCCTCCTTCAGCAGCCGGCCGAAGTTGGTTTCGGCGCTGCCGTACGGCGGCCCGTAGTTGTTCGCGAGGTCGAAGTGGTTGATGCCGAGGTCGAACGCGGTGCGCAGGATCTCGCGCTGCGTCGAGATCGGCGTCGAATCGCCGAAGTTGTGCCACAGGCCGAGCGACAGGGCGGGCAGTTTGAGCCCGGACTTGCCGCAGGTGCGGTATTGCATGCCGGCATAACGTTCGGAAGCTGCTTCGTAGGCCATGAGTCTGTTCCGTCAGGACATCGGGGAAAGGGACGCGCGCCGGCCACGCCAATGACGCGACGGCGGCGAAGGAGTCATACGACGACTATGGTAGCGAAAGCGGCCGGATCACGCACGGCGGCGCGACGATGGACGCGACCGCGGCGCTCGCCTACACTGCGGCGTCTCGAATCACCGTTTCAGCGAGGTTGGTATGTCCCGGGTCATCTCGGTTGCACTGCTCGTCGGCGGCGTCGTGCTGCTGTATTTCGGCGGCCAGTCGTTCCATTCGATCAACGACAACGTGTCGCGCTTCTTCACCGGCTCACCCGCGACGAAGACGATCCTGCTGATCGCCGGCGGCGCCGTGGCGTCGTTCGTCGGCCTGATCGGCCTCGCGATGCCGGGCGGCAAGCGCTGATCGCGCCGCAGCGCGACGCACGTACGACTCGCATCACGCGCGCGGACCGCATCAAACGAAACGGGCGGCCTGGCCGCCCGTTGCTTCCTTCTCGTTCGCCCGCGATGCACCCGCATCGCCTGCGCATCGCGACCGCGCCGCGCCGCCGGAGCGGCGCCTAGAACTGCACATCCGGCTTCGACGCCGAGCGGGTGCCGGGCACCGGCCGGTTGCTTGCGCCGTGGTACGTGTACACGAGCGAGAACTTCACCTGGTCGGAACGGTTCTGCCCGGCCGAATGCAGCGTGTTGCAGTGGAAGAACACGACGTCGCCCGTCTGCAGCGGCGGACAGGTGGCCGCTTCGATCATCCTGCGGTTCTCCGGCACATCACTGCGGAAGAATTTCGCGTCATCGAACGCTTCCGGCCCGAATTCGGCCGTATGCGAACCCGGCACGAGCCACAGCGCACCGTTCTCGTTGGTTTCGGGCCCGAGCGCGAGCCACACCGACACCATGTCCGGGCGCTCGAACGCCCAGTAGCGGAAATCGCGATGCCAGCCGGTCAGGCTGCCGTACGCCGGATGCTTCGTCATCATGCAGTTGTGATGCGCACGCGACAGCACCGGCTCCTCGCCGAAATACGCGCGCATCCACGCGCCGATTTCGGGCGCGATCGCGCGCTCGGCAAACGCCGGATCGCGCGAATACGCATCGAGCAGCCGCCGCACCGTATGCCCGCCCGGCGCGTGCTTCGATTCGGGCGCGCCCGGGTAGCGCAGGTCGGCCTCGAACTCGATCGGCTCGGCGGCCTCCCGCAACTGGCGCTCCGCGATCTGCCGGAGCGCCGCGCACTGCGCTTCGCCGACGAGGCCGCGCGCGACGACGAAGCCGCGCTCGCGCAATTCCGCGACTTGCGCGCGGATCGATTCCGACTGCAATGGAGACGACATGGGATGCCAGACGTTTATTGTGTGAATGTGACGATTGTAAATCGGCACCGGATACCGCGAACAGCACCATTGTCGTGCGCAGGGGCATGCCAATCGCGGATTTGACCCAGCTCAAGGGAACTGTGCGGCGCGGCACCTGCCTGAGCGACAGGCGGTATGCGGCACACGCCTTGCGGCACAAGGGTTTATCGCGACTTTTGCCCGTCATGAATCCCCTGTAGCCTGACGCGGCCTGTCAATTCTGGCGGGCGCGGCGCGCAACGGGTTTCGGTAAGATCCGTTGTGCCATCCGAGGCCGTTCATACCAGTGCGCTCTCCAGGGCGCCACCCATACAAGCGAAGCATCGTTCACATGCCATTCCGTCTGACTTCCCGTTTCAACCGCGCTGCGAAGCGCGTCGTGCCGTCCGCTCCTGCCCGCTCGCTGCGCCATCACCGCGCACGCACGCAGGCGCTGGCCGAGCGTACGCACACGCACAGCCGGCTGGACGGCATCCGTGCGTGGTTCCACGCGTTTTTCTCGATGATGAGCGCGCAGGCGTTCGCCCGCCGCGCCGGCCTGCGCTCGCTGCTGCAGAAGCCGTCGTCGCTGCGCGCGCTCGCGCTGCGCCGCACGCTCGGCCCGCAGCGCCGCGTCAACCGCCCGCGCCGCCTTGCCGCGAGCAACGGCTGGTTCGGGTTCGGCGCGCGCTGAGCGAGTGTCTGGCGGGCACGGCCCGCCCCGATCGCCGCCATTGCTTCGACGATCGAAACCCATAAAAAAACCCCGGCTTGGCCGGGGTTTTTCATTTCGGGCGGACGACGCTTACGCGACGCGTGCCGTCGGCTCCACGCCGGCCGCTTCGGCCAGTGCGAGCGCCTTGTCGGTCGCTTCCCACGAGAATTCCGGCTCTTCGCGACCGAAGTGGCCGTAAGCTGCCGTCTTCTCATAGATCGGGCGCAGCAGGTCGAGCATCTTGATGATGCCCTTCGGACGCAGGTCGAAATGCTCGCGCACGAGCTTCGTGATCACCGCATCCGACACGCGACCCGTGCCGAACGTGTTGACCATCACCGAGGTCGGCTCGGCCACGCCGATCGCGTACGACACCTGGATCAGCGCGCGCGACGCGAGGCCGGCGGCGACGATGTTCTTCGCGACGTAACGGCCGGCATACGCTGCCGAACGGTCGACCTTCGACGGATCCTTGCCCGAGAACGCGCCGCCGCCGTGCGGTGCGGCGCCGCCGTACGTGTCGACGATGATCTTGCGGCCGGTCAGGCCGCAATCGCCCTGCGGGCCGCCGATCACGAACCGGCCGGTCGGGTTCACGAGGAACTTGATGTCGCCCTTGATCAGGTCGGCCGGCAGCGTCGGCTTGATGATTTCCTCGATCACGGCTTCGCGCAGCGCGGGCAGCTCGATGTCCGGTGCGTGCTGCGTCGACAGCACGACGGTGTCGATCGAATCGGGCTTGCCGTCGACGTAGCGCACGGTGACCTGCGACTTCGCGTCCGGACGCAGCCATTGCAGGCGGCCGTCGCGGCGCAGGCTGGCCTGGCGCTCGACGAGGCGGTGCGACAGGTAGATCGGCAGCGGCATCAGTTCCGGCGTTTCGTCGCACGCATAGCCGAACATCAGGCCCTGGTCGCCCGCGCCTTGATCGAGGTTGTCGTCGTGTGCACGATCGACGCCCTGCGCGATGTCCGGCGATTGCTTGTCGTACGCGACGAGCACCGCGCAACCCTTGTAGTCGATGCCGTAGTCGGTGTTGTCGTAGCCGATGCGCTTGATCGTATCGCGCGCGATCTGGATGTAGTCGATGTTGGCCGTCGTGGTGATTTCACCGGCCAGCACGACGAGACCCGTGTTGCACAGCGTTTCCGCCGCAACGCGGGAGTATTTGTCCTGCTCGAGGATGGCGTCGAGAATCGCGTCCGAGATTTGGTCCGCGACCTTGTCCGGATGGCCTTCGGAGACGGATTCGGACGTGAAGAGATAATCGTTTGCCACTTTTTCAGGCTCCTGTGTGGTTACGGTTGGTTTCACGTAGCCAGCTTCGTTGGGCCTGAAGCGGCGACGCTTTAGCGGATTACCAGGACCGGGCAGCGCGTGTCGCGCCAACCGGCTTCGCCCCGCAAGTTGTCAGTTAACTCGGCGAAGCCCGTATTATAGCGGCTTTCCTGAATTGTCACAGAGCGCCGCCCGTGCTGCATCTTCCGCTGTCTTACCACCCTGTTCGCAACGTGCCGGCCAGCCGGCCCTACGGAGATTCCGCATGCTAGGCCGCCTCGGCACGCACCTCGCCATCGGCTTGCTGAAGCTGCTCGCCCTGCTGCCGTACGGTCTGACCGCACGGTTCGGCGATGGCCTCGGCTGGCTGCTGTATCAGATCCCCAGCCGGCGAAAGCGCATCGTACATACGAATCTGAAACTCTGCTTCCCGGACTGGAGCGACGAGCGGCGCGAGGAAGTGGCGGGCCAGCATTTCCGTCATGCGATCCGCAGCTACGTCGAGCGCAGCGTGCAGTGGTTCGGCTCGGAGAAGAAGCTCGCGAAGCTGATCGAGGTCGACAGCGCGGTCGATCTCACCGATCCCGACCTGCCGCCGACGCTGTTCCTCGGCCTGCACTTCGTCGGCATCGAGGCCGGTTCGATCTGGCTCAACCGTTCGCTGCACCGCCGCTGCGGATCGCTGTACCAGCCGTTCTCGAACGCGGTGCTCGAGGAAGAGGCGAAGAAGGCGCGCGGGCGCTTCGACGCCGAGATGGTCGGCCGCGCGGACAGCGCGCGCGTCGTGCTGCGCTGGCTGCGCGACCGCAAGCCGGTGATGCTCGGCGCGGACATGGATTACGGGCTGCGCAACTCGACGTTCGTCCCGTTCTTCGGCGTGCCGGCCTGCACGCTGACGGCCGTCGGCCGGCTCGCGAAGACGGGGCGCGCGCAGGTCGTGCCGTTCATCGGCGAGGTGCTGCCGAACTACAAGGGCTACCGTCTGAGAGTATTCAAGCCGTGGGATCACTACCCGACCGGCGACGACGATCTCGACGCGCGGCGGATGAACGAATTCCTCGAGGAGCAGATTCCGCTGATGCCCGAGCAGTATTACTGGGTGCACAAGCGCTTCAAGACGCGCCCGCCCGGCGAGCCGAGCCTGTACTGACCCTGCCGCGAAACATGCGCGGGTGCGCCGTCATGTGCGTGCCTGCGCTCTCGCCGCCTTCGGCGCCCTTTGCGCGCCCGCCTGCCGCACCGCCCTCCTATCGATCCGGCCGCTCGTCGTTCGCGCGGCCAGTCGGCCAATCGGCAGATTGCGCCCCCTTCCATCTGCACGACGGACGCGCGGCCCCGCCCGCGCAGGACGCCCCTGTCGGCTGCATGTATCATTTGCGGTTGAGATCAGCACGACGAACGAGGCTGCCCCGGCATGGCCGCCGGCCGTCCGTGTCGTGCCGACCGCCTCGTTCGCCATGGAATTCCGGACCCAGTGAAACTCTCGTTCACCAAGATGCACGGCGCGGGCAACGACTTCGTCGTGCTCGACGGCTATTCGCGCGCGCTGCCGCCGCTCACCGACGCGCAGGTGCGCGCACTCGCCAACCGCCATTTCGGCATCGGCGCCGACCAGTTGCTGCTGGTCGAGAAACCGACCGTCGACGGCGCGGATTTCAAGTACCGGATCTTCAATTGCGACGGCGGCGAGGTCGAGCACTGCGGCAACGGCGCGCGCTGTTTCGTGAAGTTCGTCAGCGACCGCGGCCTGACCGACAAGCGCAGCGTGCGCGTGCAGGTCATGAAGGGCCTGATCACGCTGACGCTGCAGGACAACGGCGAAGTCGTCGTCGACATGGGCGCGCCCGTGTTCGCGCCGGCGCAGGTGCCGTTCGACGCAGCGGGGCTCGACGGCCGCCAGGAAGGCCGCGACACGCTGTGGCCGCTCGACGTCGGCGGCGCGACACGCTGGATCTCGACGGTGTCGATGGGCAATCCGCATGCCGTGCAGGTCGTCGACGATGCCGAAGCGTATCCGGTGCTGGAAGAAGGCCCGCTGATCGAGCGTCATGCGCGCTTCCCGCAGCGCGTGAACGCCGGCTTCATGCAGATCGTGTCGCGCCGCGAAGTGAAGCTGCGCGTGTACGAACGCGGCGCGGGCGAGACGCTCGCGTGCGGCACCGGCGCATGCGCGGCGGTCGCGGCCGGTATCCGGCGCGGCCTGCTCGATTCGCCCGTGACCGTGCACACGCACGGCGGCACGCTGACGATCGGCTGGGACGGCGCGCGCGACGAAGCCGCCGCGCTGATGATGGCCGGCCCCGCCACGACCGTGTTCGAAGGCGAGATCGACCTGAACGCCTGACCCTGCAACGTCCTTGATAACTGAACGCTCCAGCCACATGAACGATCGCGAAGTCGCCGACTACCTGCTCGCCAACCCCGAATTCTTCGCGCAGCACGCCGAGCTGCTCGCGACGATCCGTCTCGCGAACCCGCACGGCAAGGCCGCGATCTCGCTGCAGGAGCGGCAGATGGAGATGCTGCGCGACAAGAACAAGCACCTCGAGCGCCGGCTCGCCGAACTCGTGCGCTACGGCCACGAGAACGACAGCCTGTCCGCGAAATTCAGCCGCTGGACCGCGCGCGTGATCGCGGAGCGCGATCCGTACGCGCTGCCGCGCACGATCGCCGACGGCATCGCCGACGTGTTCGATGTGCCGCAGACGGCGCTGCGCGTGTGGGACGTCGCCGACACCTACGCGCAAGCCGACTTCGCGCGCCAGGTCGGCGAGGAAGTGCGCCTGTTCACGAACGGCCTGTCGACGCCGTACTGCGGCGCGAACACCGGCTTCGAAGCCGCCCAGTGGCTCGCGCCCGCGCTCGCCGCCCCGGCCGCGAGCGCCGCGGAAGGCACCGAAGCCGCGCCGGCCGGCGACGGCTCGGCCGCGTCGGTCGCACTGCTCGCGCTGCGCGCGCCGCTCGCCGGCAACGATGCGCCCGCGTTCGGCCTGCTGGTCCTCGGTTCGCCCGATCCGCGCCGCTTCCACGACGGGATGGCCACCGACTTCCTCGCACAGATCGCGACGCTCGCGAGCGCCGCGCTCACGCGCCTGCTGCCGCACTGATCCGCCGCACGCGATGACCGACGATCCGATCGCCGCCTACCTGTCGAACCTGAAGCACGTCAGGCAGCTGTCGGAACACACGCTGCGCGCGTACACGCACGAACTCGACGAACTGAAGAAGCTCGCGGCTGGCCGGCCGCTCGACGCGCTGACCGCCGCCGACATGCGCGGCGCGGTCGCCCGCGCGCATGCGGGCGGGCTGTCCGCGCGCTCGATCTCGCACCGGCTCTCCGCGTGGCGCGCGTTCTACCGCTGGCTCGCGCAACGCATCGAGATGCCCGCGAACCCGGTGGCCGCGGTGCGCGCGCCGAAGCGCCCGAAAACGCTGCCGAAGGCGCTGTCGGTCGACGACGCATCCGCGCTGATGGACGCGCCGCTCGCCGGCACGACCGAAGGCATCCGCGATCACGCGATCCTCGAGCTGTTCTATTCGTCGGGGCTGCGCCTCGCCGAGCTGATCGGGCTGGACGTGACGTACACGCAGGCCGACGGCTACCGCTCGGCCGGCTGGCTCGATCTCGCCGAAGCCGAAGTCACCGTGCGCGGCAAGGGCAACAAGGAGCGCAAGGTGCCGGTCGGCCGCAAGGCGATCGACGCGCTGAACGCGTGGCTCGCGGTGCGCGGCGAATTCGTGAAGCACGATCCGCATCCGCTGTTCGTGTCGGTGCGCGGCAACCGGATGTCGCCGGGCGTCGTGCGCGAGCGCGTGAAGCGCGCGGCGCTCGCCGCCGGCATCCCCGCCAACGTCCACCCGCACGTGTTGCGCCACTCGTTCGCGACGCACGTGCTGCAGTCGAGCGGCGACCTGCGCGCGGTGCAGGAACTGCTCGGCCACGCGAGCGTCGCCGCGACGCAGGTCTATACGTCGCTCGACTTCCAGCATCTCGCGAAGATTTACGACAGCGCGCATCCGCGCGCGAAGAAGCGCGACTGACGCGCGTCCCGTGTTACCCGCCACGCGCGGCGGCCGGCACCGGCCGGCGCCGCGCCCGGCCCATTTCGATCTCATCATGCAAACCGTCACCCTCAAGCCGTCCAAGGAAAAATCGCTGCTGCGCCGCCATCCGTGGATCTACGCCAATGCGATCGACCGCGTCGACGGCAAGCCCGCGCCCGGCGCGACCGTGCTCGTGCGTGCGCACGACGGCCGCTTCCTCGCGCGCGGCGCGTACAGCCCGCAGTCGCAGATCCGCGTGCGGGTGTGGAGCTTCGACGAGCACGAGCCGATCGATCACGCGTTCTTCAAGCGCCGCGTGCAGCGCGCGGTCGCGCACCGCACGACGATGGTGTCGGGCACGGGCGCGGTGCGGCTCGTGTTCGGCGAAGCCGACGGGCTGCCGGGGCTGATCGTCGACTACTACGTCGCGGACACCGCCGAGGCCGGCGCCGCGCCGCGCGGCCAGCTCGTCTGCCAGTTCATGGCCGCGGGCGTCGAAGCGTGGAAGGACGCGATCGTCGCGGCGCTCACCGGCGCGACCGGCTGCCCGAACGTGTACGAGCGCTCGGACGTGTCGATCCGCGACAAGGAAGGGCTCGAACAGACGACCGGCGTGCTGGCCGGCGACGCGCCGCCCGCGACGCTGATCTCGAACGAAAACGGCGTGCGCTATCACGTCGACGTGCCGAACGGCCACAAGACGGGCTTCTACGTCGACCAGCGCGACAACCGCGCGCTCGTCGCGCAGTACGCGGCCGACCGCGACGTGCTGAACTGCTTCTGCTACACCGGCGGCTTCTCGCTCGCGGCGCTCAAGGGCGGCGCGAAACGCGTCGTGTCGATCGACTCGTCGGGCGATGCGCTCGCGCTCGCGCAGCAGAACGTCGTGGCCAACGGCTTCGACGCCGAACGCGCGACCTGGCTCGACGCCGATGCATTCAAGACGCTGCGCCGCCTCGTCGACGAAGGCGAACGATTCGACCTGATCGTGCTCGATCCGCCGAAGTTCGCGCCGACCCGCGACAGCGTCGATCGCGCGGCGCGCGCGTACAAGGACATCAACCTGAGCGGTTTCAGGCTGCTGCGTCCGGGCGGCCTGCTGTTCACGTACTCATGCTCGGGCGCGATCGACATGGACCTGTTCCAGAAGATCGTCGCGGGCGCGGCCGCCGACGCGAAGGTCGACGCACGGATCCTGAAGCGGCTCGGCGCGGGCGTCGATCATCCGCTGCTCGCCGCGTTCCCGGAAGGCGAATACCTGAAGGGCCTGCTGTTGCAAATTGTCTGATCGCCCCGATCTTGGCGGACACCCGGTCCGCCAGCTCCGCCTGTCGGGCCGCGCCTCGCCCCTGTCGTCCGGACGATGGGCGGGGGCTTGACAGGTATGTTTCAATGGATGGTTGTGCGCCCCGGCTCGCAGCGCGAGGGCGCGACGCACATCCTGGTTTTGACCCCGATTCACGAACCACAGGCGACCGACATGGCCACTCCCGTCACCATCCTTACCGGCTTCCTCGGCAGCGGTAAGACGACGCTGCTCAAGCGCATCCTGAACGAACAGCACGGCATGAAAATCGCCGTGATCGAGAACGAGTTCGGCGAAGAGAACATCGACAACGAAATCCTCGTGCAGGATTCGAACGAGCAGATCATCCAGATGAGCAACGGCTGCATCTGCTGCACGATCCGCGGCGACCTCGCCCGCGCGCTCGGCGATCTGGCCGCGAAGAAGCGCGAAGGCAAGCTCGACTTCGACCGCATCGTGATCGAGACGACCGGCCTCGCGAACCCGGGCCCCGTCGCACAAACGTTCTTCATCGACAGCGAAATCGCCGACGATTTCCTGCTCGACGCGGTCATCACGCTGGTCGACGCGAAGCACGCGAACGCGCAGCTCGACGAACACGAAGTGGTGCAGCGTCAGGTCGGTTTCGCCGACCGCCTGTTCATCACGAAGTCGGACCTCGTCGACGACCAGACCGTCGCGGGCCTGAAGCACCGCCTGATGCACATGAACCCGAAGGCCGCGATCAAGGTCGTGAATTTCGGCGAAGCGGACATCAAGGAAATCTTCGACCTGCGCGGCTTCAACCTGAACGCGAAGCTCGAGATCGATCCCGATTTCCTCGCCGAGGACGATCACGCGCACCACCACCACGATCACGACCATGATCACGATCACGCGAATTGCGACCACGATCACGGCCAATGCGCGCACGATCACGACCACGGCCACCACAACCATCACCACGCGCACCACGACGACAAGATCAAGTCGTTCGTGTACCGCAACGACCGCCCGTTCGATCCGAACAAGCTGGAAGACTTCCTCGGCGGCATCCTGCAGATCTACGGGGAGCGCATGCTGCGCTACAAGGGCGTGCTGTACATGAAGGGCGTCGACCGCAAGGTCGTGTTCCAGGGCGTGCACCAGATGATGGGCAGCGACCTCGCGGCGAAGTGGCTGCCGGTCGAGAAGAAAACCAACAAGATGGTGTTCATCGGCGTCGACCTGCCGCAGGACCTGATCACCGACGGCCTCGACGCCTGCCTCGCCTGACCCGCGCGGGCGCCTGCCGCACCCCGCTGCCGGCCGCCTTCGCAGGCGGCTGCGGCAGCCGCGCGACGCCTTTTCCGGGCAGGGTTTCGCCGTCATCGCTTTTTCGCGATTTGCGCGTTATATTTTCTAGATATTGGCGCGGCCGACGGGGATCGACCCGATACGGCGGCCGCTTGCGATTCAGTTACAATACGTGCCCGCTGGAGTACGGCAACAAACAGGCCCGGTTCTTGCTGAACCAGTTTTCCGGGCATCGCAACCGCGCCGGATCGCCCATCCGCCTCCCGGCCGCGGCCGATGCGATCTGCCGCGCAGCACACCGGTTCGCAGCGCGCGCAAATCCGCGCCAGGCCTATCCTGGTATTTGAGAACCGGTTTTCCAGAGGCTTTCGGCCCCGCGGCGGCAAATCGCAAATGATTGCAAGCGCGGTTGCGGGTAATCCCAAAGTGCAGGCAATATCTCTTGATTTGCCGCACATTGAAGAAGCAAGCAGATGACGAAGAAACTCTTGACCGAAGCCGAAATCCTGAAGATGAGCGACAAGGATTACATGAATGAGGATCAGCTCGCCTTCTTCAAAAATCGGCTCGAACAGTTGCAGGCGGACATCCTCAAGAATGCAGGCCAGACGACCGAGAACCTGCGCGAGACGGTGATCGTCCCCGATCCCGCCGACCGCGCGACGATCGAGGAAGAGCATGCGCTCGAGCTGCGCACGCGCGATCGCGAACGCAAGCTCCTCAAGAAGGTTCAGCAGTCGCTCGCCCGCATCGATTCCGGCGATTACGGCTGGTGTGAGGAAACCGGCGAGCCGATCGGCATTCCGCGCCTGCTCGCGCGTCCGACCGCCACGCTGTCGCTCGAGGCGCAGGAGCGCCGCGAGCTGCGCCAGAAGCTGTTCGGCGACTGATCGAGCGGTATTCCGCTCAGACACGCTGCTTCCCGAAAGCGCGCGGCCTGCCGCGCGCTTTTTGTTTTCCGGCACCGGTTCCCGGCTGCCGGCCGATTTGCCTCCCC
Source organism: Burkholderia sp. 9777_1386 (assembly GCF_015712265.1). Lineage (NCBI taxonomy): Bacteria > Pseudomonadati > Pseudomonadota > Betaproteobacteria > Burkholderiales > Burkholderiaceae > Burkholderia > Burkholderia sp. 9777_1386. The sequence continues at coordinate 23,519 of NZ_JACCQB010000036.1, forward strand.
CTCTTGATATCCCGGCGCCCGCCCTAAAATGAAACGGACGCGCGCCGGGCCGCTCCCCGGCGCACTGCGGATTCACGCGGCGGCGCGTCGCGCCGCCCGACTCTTCCCCGTTTTTCTCAAGGAACGCAGATGGAGCAATTTCACGGCACGACCATCGTTTCGGTCCGGCGCGGCGACAAGGTCGCGCTCGGCGGCGACGGCCAGGTAACCCTCGGCAACATCGTCATGAAGGGTGGCGCGCGGAAAGTGCGGCGGATCTACAACAACCAGGTGCTGGTCGGATTCGCGGGCGGCACCGCCGATGCGTTCTCGCTGCTCGACCGCTTCGAGGCGAAGCTCGAGAAGCACCAGGGCAACCTGACCCGCGCGGCCGTCGAGCTCGCGAAGGACTGGCGCACCGACCGGATGCTGCGCCGCCTCGAGGCGATGCTGATCACGGCCGATGCCACCACCACGCTCGTGATCACCGGCAACGGCGACGTGCTCGACCCCGAAGGCGGCATCTGCGCGATCGGCTCGGGCGGCGCGTACGCGCAGGCCGCGGCCCGCGCGCTCGTCGAGAACACCGACCTGTCGCCGCGCGAAATCGTCGAGAAGTCGCTCGGGATCGCCGGCGACATGTGCATCTACACGAACCACAACCGCATCATCGAAACGATCGAGTAAGGACAGCCCCATGAGCACCATGACCCCTGCCGAGATCGTCTCGGAACTCGACAAGCACATCATCGGCCAGGCGAAGGCGAAGAAGGCCGTCGCCGTCGCGCTGCGCAATCGCTGGCGCCGCCAGCAGGTCGCCGACCCGCTGCGCCAGGAAATCACGCCGAAGAACATCCTGATGATCGGGCCGACGGGCGTCGGCAAGACCGAAATCGCGCGCCGCCTCGCGAAGCTCGCCGACGCGCCGTTCATCAAGATCGAAGCGACCAAGTTCACCGAAGTCGGCTACGTCGGCCGCGACGTCGACAGCATCGTGCGCGACCTGATCGAGATCTCGGTCAAGCAGACGCGCGAAGCCGAAATGCGCAAGGTGCGCAGCAAGGCGACCGACCAGGCGGAAGACCGCATCCTCGACATCCTGCTGCCGCAACCGCGCGCGGTGGGCTTCGGCGGCAACGCCGAGCACGCGAACGACGACAACAACGCGACGCGCCAGACCTTCCGCAAGCGCCTGCGCGAAGGTCAGCTCGACGACAAGGAAGTCGAGCTCGACCTCGAGCAGCCGTCGGTCGGCATGGACATCATGGCGCCGCCGGGGATGGAAGAGATGACCGAGCAGATTCGCTCGATGTTCTCGAACCTCGGCAGCGGCAAGAAGCAGCGCCGCAAGGTGAAGATCAAGGAAGCGCTGAAGCTGCTGACCGACGAGGAAGCGGCGAAGATGCTGAACGAAGAGGAAGTGAAGACGAAGGCCGTGCAGAACGTCGAGCAGAACGGCATCGTGTTCCTCGACGAGATCGACAAGATCACGTCGCGCAACAACGAAGGCAGCGGCGGCGAAGTGTCGCGCCAGGGCGTGCAGCGCGACCTGCTGCCGCTCGTCGAAGGCACGACGGTCAACACGAAGTACGGGATGGTGAAGACCGATCACATCCTGTTCATCGCGAGCGGCGCGTTCCACCTCGCGAAACCGAGCGACCTGATTCCCGAACTGCAGGGCCGCTTCCCGATCCGCGTCGAGCTCGATTCGCTGTCGGTGAACGACTTCGAGGCAATCCTCGTCGCGACCGACGCGAGCCTCGTCAAGCAGTACCAGGCGCTGCTCGCGACCGAAGACGTGCAGCTCGAATTCGCCGACGACGGCATCCGGCGCCTCGCCGAGATCGCGTTCGCGGTCAACGAGAAAACCGAGAACATCGGCGCGCGCCGGCTGTACACGGTGATCGAGAAGCTGCTCGAGGAAGTGTCGTTCTCGGCGGGCAACCACGCCGGCGAGCGCGTGACGATCGACGCGAAGTATGTCGACCGCGCGCTCGGCGAAGTGTCGCAGGACGAAGACCTGTCGCGCTACGTGCTGTAACGCGCGCGGCGCCGGATGAGAAGCGGGCGGCCCCTTCGGGGGTCGCCCGTTTTCGTTGGTGCGCCGCTTACTGCCGCACCGGCTTCTTCGCGAGCTTGCGCTGCAGCGTGCGGCGGTGCATGTTCAGCGCGCGCGCGGTCGCCGAGATGTTGTTGTTGTTCTCGGCCAGCACGCGCTGAATGTGCTCCCATTCGAGCCGGTCCACCGACAGCACGACCGGATTCTCAAGCGCTTCTTCGGCCTGCACTTCGGTCGCGTTGGTCTGCAGCGCGGCCAGGATCGACTCGACGTTCGCCGGCTTCGCCAGATAGTTGTCGGCGCCTTCCTTCACGGCCTGCACGGCGGTCGCGATGCTCGCGTAGCCGGTCAGCACGAGAATGCGCGCATCGGGCTGCAGGTCGCACAACGGCGCGATCAGGCTCAGCCCCGAATCCTCGCCGAGATGCAGGTCGACGGTGATGAACTGGAACTTGCCGCCTGCGGCGAGCCGGAGCGCCGCCTCCTTGTCGTGCGCCTGCTGGACCGCGTAACCGCGGCGCTCGAGGCCGCGCGCGAGCGTGCCCGCGAACACCTCGTTGTCGTCGATCACCAGGAAATTGTTCTCGCTCATGGGGTTTCTCCGTCTACGTGTTGGTTGAGGCCGCCGGCATCGCGACGCGCACGACCGGCAGGCGCAGCACGGCCCGCGTGCCGCGCCCGGCCGCGGCGCCGGCCGGCCGGCTGTCCGGCGTGCCGGCTGGCCGTTCGGCTGCCGGTGCACCCGTGCGTGATCCCGCGCGTTGTCCCGAGGCCGCCGCCGCGTGGCCATTTGCCGCACCGCCGGCCCGCCCGTTGCCGCCCGCCGCGCGCGGCGTGACATCGGACAGTTCGATCTCGCCGCCGAGCCGCGCGGCCGCACTGAACGCGAGATACAGGCCGACGCCGTGCCCGCCCTGCGTGCTGTCGACCGGCATCGCGCCGAGCGATTCGCGCAGCGCGGCCGGAATGCCGGGCCCATCGTCGCATACCTCGAATTCGATTTCGTCGGCCGCGCGATCGTGCGCGACCTTCGCGGCAAGCGTCACGCGCTGCGGGCTCGCGCGCGCGGCGTTGTCGAGCAGGATCGTCAGGATCTGGCCGGCCGCGACCGTATCGTCGAGCGCGACGCCGGCCGGGCGCGCGCCGAGCAGTTCGAACTGCACGTGCGGATGCCGCAGGCGCCAGTGCTCGACGAACGTGTCGAGCCAGTCGTCCACCGGCTGGCGGCTCGCCGGCGCGCTCGCGCGGCTGCGCAGGCGCGCGAGCGCCGACGTGCACAGCGTCATCTGTTCCTCGAGCACCTTCAGGTCGGCCTCGTAGCGCGCCAGCCCAGGATCGGCGCGCGCCGCGTCGCGCAACTCCTCGGCGAGCATCGCGATGGTCGACAGCGGCGTGCCCATTTCATGCGCGACGGTGGCGGCCTGCACGCCGAGCGCGACGGCCCGCTCGTCGCGCAGCAGATGCGCCTGCGCCTCGCCGAGCGCCGCGTCGCGCTGGCGCAGCGCATTCGACATGCGCGCGACGAACCACGCGATCAGCCCGACGCTGACCATGAAGTTCGCCCACATGCCGGTACGGTAGTAATCGAACAGGTTCGCCGGGTTGTCCATGTTGAGCGGCACCGAGTCGAAGCCGAGCGCCGCGTAGCAGGCGACCGCGAACGCCGCGAGCCAGATCATCAGGTGCCACGGCAGCACGGCCGCCGCGATCGCGAGCGACGGCAGGTACAGCGACACGAACGGGTTGGTCGTCCCGCCCGACAGGAACAGCAGCGCGGACAGCGCACCAAGGTCGACCCACAGCTGGCCGAGCAGCTCGAAATTGGTCTCGGGCCGCGCACGCAGCACGCGCACCCAGGTCAGCGCGTTGAAAACGATTTCGAGCGCGATGACCATCAGCATCGCCGGCAACGGCAGATGCACGCCGAAATAGGTCTGCACAACGCCGATCGTCACGAGCTGGCCGATGATCGCGAGATTACGGAGCCAGAACAGGTGACTGAGGTTGACGCGCCCGGTGGTGGTGATTCGTTGCATCCGAGCAGTTTACCCGTTTAGCGCCCGGCGCCTCTAGCGGGGCCGGATCGGCGCACGCGAACGGGCGAGGCGCGTGCGTGGCGCGGCACCGTCAACCGGCCGCGCCGGCCATGCGCTGCGCGATCTCGTCGGCCAGACACTCGGGGCACCGGCACCGCGCGCCGGCCGCGGGGGGCGTACCGCCGGGCGGCACCGGCATCGACGCGCACCAGCAGTCGAACGGCTGCGTGTGCGCGCCGCAGTCGAAGCCGCGCCCGCAGCGCGGGCAGCGCGCACGGCGCGGAGCGGAACGGGCGTCGGCGGCGGAATCGGTCATGGCGCAATCGCGGAAGCGGGCGGGACATCGCCCCACGCGACAAGCATAGCGCGGCGGCCGGATTTTGCACGTCGGCCGCCTGACCAGGCTCCACCGCAAACACGCGCGCGCCAGCCCGCCGGTGTCGCCCGTGCGAGCGCCGCCCGAATCGCGCCGCGCCATAGCCGGCGGGCCGCCGCGTGCGATGCCGCGGCGCGCCGCCGGTGTTCCGATCGGCCCAAAAACCCGATGCTGCGCTGCGCCACTCCTGTACAATTCGGCCTGTTTCAACCGTTCCCAGCCAGAGCCGCCGCCATGTCCGAGCCCATCGACCTCTCGCAGATCGCCCCCACGCTGAAAGCAGAAATCCTCGCGGAGGCGCTGCCGTACATCCGTCGTTACCACGGCAAGACCGTGGTCATCAAATACGGCGGCAACGCGATGACGGAAGAGCGGCTCAAGCAAGGCTTCGCGCGCGACGTGATCCTGCTGAAACTGGTCGGCATCAATCCGGTGATCGTCCACGGCGGCGGTCCGCAGATCGATCACGCGCTGAAGAAGATCGGCAAGGCCGGCACCTTCATCCAGGGCATGCGCGTCACCGACGAAGAGACGATGGAAGTCGTCGAATGGGTGCTGGGCGGCGAAGTGCAGCAGGACATCGTGATGCTGATCAACCACTTCGGCGGCCACGCGGTGGGCCTGACGGGCAAGGACGGCGGCCTGATCCACGCGCGCAAGCTGCTGATGCCGGACCGCGACAACCCGGGCCAGTACATCGACATCGGCCAGGTCGGCGAAGTCGAGGCGATCAACCCGGCGGTCGTGAAGGCGCTGCAGGACGACGCGTTCATCCCGGTGATCTCGCCGATCGGCTTCGGTGAAGACGGCCTGTCGTACAACATCAACGCGGATCTGGTCGCAGGCAAGCTCGCCACGGTGCTGAACGCCGAGAAGCTGCTGATGATGACCAACATCCCGGGCGTGATGGATAAGGACGGCAACCTGCTGACCGACCTGTCCGCGCGCGAGATCGACGCGCTGTTCGAGGACGGCACGATCTCCGGCGGCATGCTGCCGAAGATCTCGTCGGCGCTCGACGCCGCGAAGAGCGGCGTGAAGTCGGTGCACATCGTTGACGGCCGGATCGAGCATTCGGTGCTGCTGGAAATCCTGACCGAGCAGCCGTTCGGCACGATGATCCGCTCGCATTGAGCGCGCGCCGCCCGCCTGCCCGCCCCGACCTGCCGGCCCCGCTGCGGCGCCGGCGCATCTCGCGCAGCCGGCCGCGCGCCGGCGCGCCGGTCTGGTTGTTCGATCTGGACAACACGCTGCACCACGCATCGCATGCGATCTTTCCCGAGATCAACCGTGCGATGACGCAATACATCATCGACGCGCTGCAGGTCGGGCGCGCCGAAGCCGACCGCCTGCGCACCGGCTACACCGAGCGCTACGGCGCCGCGCTGCTCGGTCTCACGCGCCATCACCCGATCGACCCGCACGATTTCCTGCGCGTGGTCCACACGTTTTCCGACCTGCCCGCGATGGTGCGGGCCGAGCGCGGCCTCGCGCGGATCGTCGCCGCGCTACCGGGCCGCAAGCTGATCCTGACCAACGCGCCGGAAAACTATGCGCGCGCGGTGCTGCGCGAGCTGGGCATCGAGCGGCTGTTCGAGCGCGTGATCGCGATCGAGCACATGCGCGACCGCCGCACGTGGCGCGCGAAGCCCGATCACACGATGCTGCGCCGGACGCTGCGCGCCGCGCACGCACGGCTCGCCGACGCGATCCTCGTCGAGGATACGCGCGGCCACCTGAAACGCTACAAGCGTCTGGGCATCGGCACGATATGGATCACCGGCCACTTGCCCGGCCATCTGCCGGCGACCGGACGTCCGCATTATGTCGACCAGCGCATTCGTTCGTTAAAATCGCTGCGACTGGGCACACGATCGGGGCGACAAAAATGCAGCCGACTTACCCGCAGGACCAAGCCGTAACGGAAGGCCAGGCCACACCCTCGCGCCCGCGCCCGAAGCCAGGCGAGCGCCGCGTCATGATCCTGCAGACGCTCGCGGCGATGCTCGAGGCCCCGAAACCCGAGAAAATCACCACCGCCGCGCTCGCGGCCCGGCTCGACGTGTCGGAGGCCGCGCTGTATCGGCACTTCACCAGCAAGGCGAAGATGTACGAAGGGTTGATCGAGTTCATCGAACAGGCGCTGTTCGGGCTCGTCAACCAGATCGTCGCGAAAGAGCCGAACGGCGTGCTGCAGGCCCGCACGATCGCGTTGACGATGCTCAATTTCGCCGCGAAGAACCCCGGCATGACGCGCGTGCTGACCGGCGAGGCGCTGGTCGGCGAGGACGAGCGGCTCACCGAGCGCGTGAACCAGCTGCTCGACCGGATCGAGGCGACCGTCAAGCAATGCCTGCGCGTCGCGCGTACCGAGGCGAATGCGCCGCAGGACGGCGCGACGCCGTTCGTGCTGCCCGCCGACTACGATCCCGGCGCCCGCGCGAGCCTGCTCGTCAGCTACGTGATCGGCCGGTGGCATCGGTTCGCGAAAGGCGGGTTCCAGAAGCCGCCGGGCGAGCAGGCCGATGCGCATCTGCGGCTGATCCTGCAGTGACCGACGCATGACGGCGCGCCCCGCCATGCGCCCGAATCCGGGCCTCGCAATTTCCGCTATACTTTGCCGACTGTCGCCCCACGGGCGGCAGGTCGGAAGCGCGCCGATTTGCTGACTCGATTGCGGGCGCGCGAACCGGCCAGGGCGTGGCTGTGCGTTCGCCCTGGCGGTTCACTACAAATGCGGCTAAAGAGGTCGTCAGCCGCGCACCTTCGCCTCCGCGCATCGCCGACACCATTTAGCCGCCCAGTCATAAGGCGGAACGAATGGAATCGATCGGCATCGTCGCTCCACAGACCATGCACTTCGCCGAACCGCTGCGCTTGCAAAGCGGCAGCGTGATCGGCAACTATCAGCTCGTCGTCGAGACGTACGGCGAGCTCAACGCCGCGCGCTCGAACGCGGTGCTCGTCTGCCACGCGCTCAACGCGTCGCACCACGTCACCGGCGTCTACGCGGACGATCCGCGCAGCACCGGCTGGTGGGACAACATGGTCGGCCCGGGCAAGCCGCTCGACACCAACCGCTTCTTCGTGATCGGCGTGAACAACCTCGGCTCGTGTTTCGGCTCGACCGGACCGATGAGCATCGATCCGTCGACCGGCAAGCCGTACGGCGCGAAGTTCCCGGTGGTCACCGTCGAGGACTGGGTGCATGCGCAAGCGCGCGTCGCCGACGCATTCGGCATCGAGCGCTTCGCCGCGGTGATGGGCGGCAGCCTCGGCGGCATGCAGGCGCTCGCGTGGAGCCTGATGTATCCGGAACGCGTCGCGCACTGCATCGACATCGCGTCGACGCCGAAGCTGTCCGCGCAGAACATCGCATTCAACGAGGTCGCGCGCTCGGCGATCCTGTCCGATCCCGATTTCCACGGCGGCGACTACTACGCGCACGGCGTGAAGCCGAAGCGCGGCCTGCGCGTCGCGCGGATGATCGGCCACATCACGTACCTGTCCGACGACGACATGGCCGAGAAATTCGGCCGGGCGCTGCGCCGCGCCGACGGCGCGCTCGACGCGTACAACTTCAGCTTCGACGTCGAGTTCGAGGTCGAGTCGTACCTGCGCTACCAGGGCGACAAGTTCGCCGACTACTTCGACGCGAACACCTACCTGCTGATCACGCGCGCGCTCGACTACTTCGATCCGGCGAAGGCGTTCGACGGCAACCTGACGGCCGCGCTCGCGCACACGCAGGCGAAGTACCTGATCGCGAGCTTCTCGACCGACTGGCGCTTCGCGCCCGCGCGCTCGCGCGAGATCGTGAAGGCGCTGCTCGACAACAAGCGCACGGTCAGCTACGCGGAAATCGATGCGCCGCACGGCCACGATGCGTTCCTGCTCGACGATGCGCGTTATCACAACCTGATCCGCGCGTATTACGAACGAATCGCCAACGAGGTAGGAGCATGAACCAGCAAGCGCTGAATTCCCTGTCCGCGCGCGCGGACTTCCGCGCGATCGCGCGCTGGGTCGAGCCGCGTGCGACCGTGCTCGACCTCGGCTGCGGCGACGGCTCGCTGCTGTCGCTGCTGATGGAAGAGCTGGACGTCACCGGCTACGGGATCGAGCTGAACGACGCGGGCGTGCTCGCGAGCACGAAGAACGGCATCAACGTGATCCAGCAGAACCTCGAGGACGGCCTGCGCCTGTTCGAGGACCACAGCTTCGACATCGCGATCCTGTCGCAGACTCTGCAGACGATTCACCAGACCGCCGCGATCCTGCGCGAAACCGCGCGGGTCGGGCGCGAATGCATCGTGTCGTTCCCGAACTTCGGCTACTGGGCGCACCGGCTGTCGGTGCTGCGCGGCCGCATGCCGGTGTCGAAGTCGCTGCCTTACCAGTGGCACAACACGCCGAACGTGCGGGTGCTGACGATCAAGGATTTCGAGGCACTCGCGCCCGAGGTCGGCGTCACGATTCTCGACCGCATCGTGCTGCACGAAGGCCAGCCGATTCGATGGGGAGCGAACTGGCGTGGTAGTCTTGCTGTCTACCGCGTCAAGCGCAGCTGAGCCGGGGGACCGTTGACGGAAGCTCCGGTCCGCACGCGCGAGCGGTCGCCCCTCGTGCGCCGCTCGCGCCGCCTGCGCTGCCGCCGCCATCAGTCAACGCTACCCAGTTCCAGTCCATGTCGAAAACGCCACACGAGGCGCCCGCACTCACCGCTCACGAGGATCACCCCGGCTGGCGAGCCTATCTGAACACGCACATGCTGATCTGCGTGTTCCTGGGTTTCACGTCGGGTCTGCCCCTCTTCACGCTCGTCTACCTCGTGCAGGCATGGCTGCGCTCCGAAGGCGTGAACCTGAAGGAAATCGGCCTGTTCGCGCTGATCCAGTTCCCGTATACGTGGAAGTTCCTGTGGGCGCCGCTGATGGACCGCTACATCCCGCGCCTGCCCGGCTGGCGGCCGGGCCGCCGGCGCGGCTGGCTGCTGCTCACGCAGCTGCTGGTCGCGGGCGCGATCGCCGCGCTCGGCTTCGTGTCGCCGCGCGACTCGATCTGGACGGTTGCCGCGCTCACCACGCTCGTCGCGTTCTTCGGTGCGAGCGCCGACATCGTGATCGACGCGTACCGCCGCGAGCTGCTGCGCGACACCGAGCAGGGCCTCGGCAACGCGGTGCACGTGAACGCGTACAAGCTCGCCGCGCTGATCCCCGGCTCACTGGCGCTGATCCTGTCCGACCACATGCCGTGGGACGCCGTGTTCGCGATCACCGGGGCGTTCATGCTGCCGGGCATCCTGATGACGCTCGTCGTGCGCGAGCCGGAAGTGGTCGGCGCGCCGCCGCGCAACCTGCGCGACGCGATCGTGCTGCCGTTCCGCGAATTCATCCAGCGCGACGGCTGGGCCGGCGCGCTGCTCGTCATCGCGTTCATCTTCCTGTACAAGATCGGCGACACGATGGCCACCACGCTGTCGACGTCGTTCTTCCTCGACATCGGCTTCACGCGCACCGAGATCGGCATCGTCGCGAAAACCACCGCGCTTGTCGCGAGCGTGCTGGGCGGCATCATCGGCGGCATCTGGCTCGTGAAGATCGGCATCGGCCGCGGGCTGTGGATCTTCGGCGCGCTGCAGTTGGTGTCGACGCTCGGCTTCGCGTGGCTCGCGCAGCTCGGCCCCGGCTCGCCGGTGCTCGCGATGCTGTACGACTTCACCGTGTCGACGAGTCACGCGATCGCGTCCGCGCTGTCGGTTTTCGGCATCGCCGTCACGCCGCAATTCAGCCCGATGACGGTCGCGCTCGCGATCGTCTACGGCTTCGAAACCTTCACGACCGGCCTGACGATGGCCGCGTTCGTCGCCTATATCGCGAGCACGACCGACCCGCGCTATACGGCCACGCAGTTCGCGCTGTTCACGAGCCTCGCGTCGGTGCCGCGCACGCTCGCGTCGGCCGCGAGCGGCTTCATCGTCGCGAAGATCGGCTGGTTCGACTACTTCATCGTGTGTACCGCGCTCGCGATTCCCGGCATGCTGCTGCTGTTCAGGATCGCGCCGTGGAACGGTACCGCACGCGACGGCGAGGCGAGCCGTGCGCAGTAACCGCCTGCATCGTCTCGCCCGCGTCGCGGCTGCGTTGAGCATCGGCGCCGCGGCACTGGCCGCGATGGACGCCTGCGCGAGCGACACCGGCGCGACCGCGGCGGGCTCCGCGCCGGCGACGCCGCCCGCGCCTGCGACGGCGGCCGCGCCCGCCGCGCCGTCCATCGCGGAAGGCGCGCAGCCGACCGGCGCCGCGGCGCCCGCGAAGGCCTATACGCCGACGCCGCAGCAGGTCCGTTACGGCAACGCGATCGCATTCCGCACGCTGATCCCGTCGCCGCTGCTCGAACAGCTCACCGCGAACGAGTACGCACAGATCGTCCAGGCGGCCGCCGACAGCAACCGGCTGCTGAGCGCGAACCAGCCGCGCGTGAAGCGGCTGCGCGCGATCGTCGCGAAGCTCGCGCCGTATTCGGTGAAGTGGAACGACCGCGTGAAAAGCTGGGCCTGGGACGTGAACGCGATCCGCTCGCGAGACATCCGCCTGACCTGCCTGCCGGGCGGCAAGGTGCTCGTGTACGGCGGCATGCTCGATCGGGTGCGCCTGAACGACGACGAGCTCGGCGTGCTGCTCGCGCACGGCATCGCCCATGCGCTGCGCGAACACGCGCGCAGCAACTTCAGCGTGACCTCGCAGACGTCGCTGCGCGCGGCCGCGCTGCCGCCGCTGTTCGGCGTCGGCGATCCGCTGCCGCAGGCGCTGAACCTCGGCGAGCGCCTGCAATCGCTCCACTACGACCCGACCGACGAGACCGAGGCCGACGTGATCGGCGGCGACATCGCCGCCCGCGCGGGCTTCGATCCGCGCGCGGCGATCACGCTGTGGGACAAGCTCGCGGTCGCGACCCGCGCGAACAAGGCGTCGGGCTTCATCTACACGCATCCGTACAGCAGCGCGCGCCGCCAGGACCTGCTGAACCGGCTGCCGGACCTGATGCCGCTGTACGCGAAGGCAACGGGCAAGCGCGTCGAATCGCTGCCCGACTACGCGGGCATCAGCGCGCAGCGGCGCAAGATCGTGCGGCGCTGAACCGCCGCGCGACGCCGGGACGCTACGCGTCCGCGTCGGCCATGGCCGGGCGCACCCCGCTGTCGCGCATCCAGCGCACTTCGTCTCCCGGGCTGCGGCCGAACAGCCGCTTGAACTCGCGGCTGAACTGCGACGCGCTCGCATAGCCGACCCGCGCGGCCGCCGCGCCGGCGCCCAGCCCGTCGCGCACCATCATCAGCCGCGCCTGGTGCAGCCGCGCGGTTTTCACGTACTGCATCGGCGACGTCGCCGTCACGTGCTTGAACTGCGCGTGAAACACCGCGAGGCTCATCCCGGCTTCGCGGGCGAGCGTCTCGACGTCGAGATCGGCCTTCAGCTCCGCATGGATGCGCCGCAACGCCTTCGCGATGCGACCGAAATGATGCTGCTGCACGAGCGCCGCGCGCATCGCGTCGCCCTGCTCGCCAGTCAGCACGCGATACGCGATCTCGCGCATGATCGCCGGCCCCAGCACCCGTGTGTCGTGCGGCGACGCGAGCGCTTCGAGCAGGCGCACGACGGCATCGGCCAACGGCGCGTCGAGCGGCGTTGAATAGACGCCGAGCGGCTCGCTGACCGCCGCGCCGAGCGTCTCGTCGAGCAGGATCGCGAGTTCGGCGATCACCGCGAGATCGACGCGGATCGAGATCGCGAGAAACGGCTCGTCCATGCTCGCGAAGGTCTCGCATTCGAACGGCAGCGGCACCGACAGCACCAGATACTGCTGCGCGTCGTACACGAACGAGCGGTCGCCGAGATAGCCGAGCTTGCGCCCCTGGCACACGACGATGATGCTCGGCTCGTACAGCACCGGCATGCGCGGCGCCGGATGGGTCACACGGATGAAGCGCACGCCGTCGAGCGCCGCGAGCGTGTCGCCCTCGTTCGGCGCGAGGCGCGTGTGCAGCTCGATCATGCGGCGCTGCAGGCGCTCGCCCGCGTCGGCCAAAAGGGGTTGGAAGCTCATCGGTACGGCCCTGTCCGGCAAGAGAATCTGGCTCGCAATGTAGCACCTTGGACACATTTTGACGGCTGTTCGCGGGCAATTCGAGAGGAATAGGCAAATCTTCCAGACCTTCGTGTATTTCGCCGCGGCGCCGCGCTCCTTACGATGACGTCCTGTCTCGCCGCATCGCCACATGATGCGACGGCAGTCTGTTTCGCCGGATGTTTTCCGGACAAGGAGCCCTTGCATGAGTACGACCTATGCCTACGCGGCGACCGATGCGCAGTCGCCGCTCGCCCCGTTCGAATTCCAGCGTCGCGCGCTGCGCGACCTCGACGTCCAGATCGACGTCCTCTACTGCGGCGTCTGCCACTCGGACCTTCACCAGGCGCGCAACGAATGGCGCAACACGATCTACCCGGTCGTGCCGGGCCATGAAATCGTCGGCCGCGTGAGCGCGACCGGCCCGCAGGTGTCGCGCGTCAAGGTCGGCGAGCTGGTCGGCGTCGGCTGTCTCGTCGATTCGTGCCGCACCTGCGCGAGCTGCGAAGAAGGCCTCGAGCAGTATTGCGAGAACGGCTTCGTCGGCACCTACAACGGCCAGGACCGCGTGACGGGCGACATCACGTACGGTGGCTATTCGACGCAGCTCGTCGTCGACGAGGCGTTCGTGCTGCGCGTGCCGGACACGCTCGACCCGGCCGGCGCGGCGCCGCTGCTGTGCGCGGGGATCACGACCTACTCGCCGCTGCGGCAGTGGAACGTCGGCCCCGGCAAGAAGGTCGGCATCGTCGGTCTCGGCGGCCTCGGCCACATGGGTGTGAAGCTGGCGCGCGCGATGGGTGCGCACGTCGTGCTGTTTACGACGTCGCCGTCGAAGATCGAGGACGGCAAGCGGCTCGGCGCGCACGAAGTCGTGATCTCGAAGGACGAAGCGCAGATGAACGCGCACCTGAACAGTGTCGACTTCATCCTGAACACGGTCGCCGCGCAGCACGACCTGAATCCGTTCCTGCACCTGCTCAAGCGCGACGGCACGATGACGCTCGTCGGCGCGCCGGAGCACGACCATCCGTCGCCGCAGGTGTTCAACCTGATCTTCAAGCGCCGCCGCCTCGCGGGTTCGCTGATCGGCGGGATCGCGGAAACGCAGGAAATGCTCGATTTCTGCGCGGAACACGGGATCACGTCCGATATCGAGACGATTCCGATGCAGCAGATCAACACGGCCTACGAGCGGATGCTGAAGAGCGACGTGAAGTACCGGTTCGTGATCGACATGGCGTCGCTCAAGCAGTAAGCGCCGCCCCAAGCGAAACGGGCCGCCTGTCGGAACAGGCGGCCCGTTTTGCATCCGGCGACCGGAATGAATGGCCCGGCGGCTGCGCGCGCGGCGCAGCGCCGGCCATCACTTCTGGTAGTCGTAGTCGACCGTCAGCGGCGCATGGTCGCTGAACTTGATGTCCTTGAAGATCGACGTGCTTTTCGCGGTCCCGGCCACGCCCGGCGTCGCGATCTGGTAATCGATCCGCCACCCGACGTTCTTCGCGTACGCCTGGCCGCGGTTGCTCCACCACGTGTACTGCTCGGGACGCGGGTCGAGCGTGCGGAACACGTCGACGTAGCCGACGTCGTCGAACAGCTTCGTGAGCCACTCGCGCTCTTCCGGCAGGCAGCCCGAGTTCTTCTGGTTGCTCTTCCAGTTCTTGATGTCGATTTCCTTGTGGACGATGTTCACGTCGCCGCACAGGATCACCTCGCGCTTCTTCTTCAGCGCCGCGAGGTGCGGCATGAATTCGGCCATGAAGCGGTACTTCGCCTGCTGGCGCTCCTCGCCGCTCGAGCCGGACGGCACGTACACCGACACGACCGACAGCTTGCCGTAGCGCGCCTCGACGTAACGCCCCTCGGGATCGAATTCGCTGCTGCCGAAACCGATGATCACGTCATCGGGCTCGCGGCGGCTGTACACGCCCGCGCCGCTGTAGCCCTTCTTCTCGGCGTGGTGGAAATAGCTCTTGAAGCCGTGCGGCTCGACGAATTCGGCCGGCAGGTCGTCGGCCGATACCTTGATTTCCTGCACGCACACGCAATCGGCGTTCTGTTCGCCGAGCCAGTCAAAGAAGCCCTTCTTCGCGGCGGAGCGGATGCCGTTCAGGTTGGCGGTGATCACTCGCATCATGTCGGGTTCCGTTCAGTTCGATATTTTTACAGGGGGCAGCTTAACGGATCTTCACGCCTTCGAGCTCGGGCTTCGGCGGCGGGAATTCCAGCTTCATGTCGGTCATCGTGCGCAGCAGCAGCTCGGCGATCATCACGTTGCGGTGCGTCTTCGAATTCGCCGGGATCACGTACCACGGCGCATGCTCGGCCGACGTCGCGGCGAGCGCGTCGCGGTACGCGGACTGGTAGGCGTCCCAGTGCTTGCGCGCGTCGAGATCGGCGATGTCGAATTTCCAGTGCTTGGTCGGATCGTCGATGCGCGCCTGCAACCGCGCGCGCTGCTCGTCCTTCGAGATGTGCAGGAAGCACTTGATGATCGTCGTGCCGTTCTCGAACAGCATCGTCTCGAAATCGCGGATCTGCCGGTAGCGGCGCTCGCACTCCTTGTCGCCGATCGCGCCGAGCACGCGCGGCACCAGCACGTCTTCGTAGTGGCTGCGGTTGAAGATCGCGAGCTCGCCGGCCGCCGGCACCTGCGCATGCACGCGCCACAGGAAGTCGTGCGCGGCCTCGATCGGCGTCGGCGCCTTGAACGGCACGATGCGCAGGCCGAGCGGATCGACCTCGCGAAACACCGCGCGCACGGTGCCGTCCTTGCCGCTCGTATCCATCCCCTGCAGCACGAGCAGCACGCGCTTCTTCTGCTGCGTGTGCAGGCGCTCCTGCTGCACGTCGAGCTCGGTCGACACGACCGACAGCCGTTCACGGTCGGCCTCCTTCGAGCCGGACGAAAACGGCTTCGCGGCCGGGTCGAACGCGTCGAGCTTGAATGCGGCGGCTTCCTTCTCGCGCGTGCTGTACGGCACGCGGAAATCGTCGAGCGACGGTTGTTTCGCCATTCGTTCCTCCGTTGGACGGTGCGATGCATACGATAACGCATCCACCAAACGCGACGGGCCGCCCCGAACTGGTCGGGAGCGGCCCGTCGTCAAGCGCGGTTCAGGCGCGCGCGCATGCTCAGCCGAGCTTCTTCTTCAGCAGCTCGTTGACCTGCTGCGGATTGGCCTTGCCCTTGGTCGCCTTCATCGCCTGGCCGATCAGCGCGTTGAACGCCTTTTCCTTGCCCGCGCGGAATTCCTCGACCGACTTCGCGTTCGCCGCGAGCACTTCGTCGATGATCGCTTCCAGCGCGCCGGTGTCGGAGATCTGCTTCAGGCCCTTCGCGTCGATGATGCGGTCGGCCGCACCTTCGTCGGTCGCCTTCTCGTCCCAGATCGTCGCGAAGATTTCCTTCGCGATCTTGTTCGAGATCGTGCCGTCGGCGATGCGCTGCAGCAGCAGCGCGAGCTGCGCGGCCGAGACGGGAATCGCGTCGATCTCGATGCCGTCGCGGTTCAGTTGCGACGACACGTCGCCCATCAGCCAGTTCGCGGCGATCTTCGCATTCGCCGCGCCGGCCTTCGCGACCACCGCCTCGAAGTACGCGGCCATCGCCTTGCTCGACGTCAGCACGCCCGCGTCGTACGCGGACACGCCGTACTCGTCGACGAAGCGCTGCTGCATCGCGGCCGGCAGTTCCGGCATGCCGGACTGCACGCGCTCGATCCAGTCCTGGCCGATCACGAGCGGCATCAGGTCGGGATCGGGGAAGTAGCGGTAATCGTGCGCGTCTTCCTTGCTGCGCATCGAACGCGTCTCGCGCTTGTCCGGATCGTAGAGGCGCGTTTCCTGCACGACTTCGCCGCCGTCCTCGATCAGCTCGATCTGCCGACGCACTTCGTAGTTGATTGCTTCCTCGAGGAACCGGAACGAGTTCAGGTTCTTGATTTCCGCGCGCGTGCCGAACTTCTCCTGGCCGACCGGGCGCACCGACACGTTCGCGTCGCAGCGGAACGAGCCTTCCTGCATGTTGCCGTCGCAGATGCCGAGCCACACGACGAGCCCGTGCAGTGCCTTCGCGTACGCGACGGCCTCGGCCGCGCTGCGCATTTCCGGCTCGGTGACGATCTCGAGCAGCGGCGTGCCCGCGCGGTTCAGGTCGATCCCGGTCATCCCGGCGAAGTCTTCATGCAGCGACTTGCCCGCATCTTCCTCGAGGTGCGCGCGGGTCAGGTTGACCGTTTTCTCGTACGCAGCCTTGCCGGCCTTTTCGTTGGCCGGCACCTGGATCGTGATCTGGCCGCCCTGCACGACCGGAATCTCGTACTGGCTGATCTGATAGCCCTTCGGCAGATCGGGGTAGAAATAATTCTTGCGCGCGAAGATGCTGCGCGGCGCGATGGTCGAGCCGATCGCGAGACCGAAGCGGATCGCCCGCTCGACCGCGCCGCGGTTCAGCACCGGCAGCACGCCCGGCAGCGCCAGGTCGACCGGGCACGCCTGCGTGTTCGGCTCGGCGCCGAACTGCGTCGATGCGCCCGAGAAAATCTTCGAGACGGTCGACAGTTGCGCGTGCGTCTCGAGACCGATAACGACTTCCCACTGAGTAGCCATGTGCTTACACCCCTGCCGGAACTTGCTTGTGCCAATCGGTCGCGCGCTGGAACGCGTCGGCGACCTGCAGCATCCGGGCTTCGTTGAAATAGTTGCCGATGATCTGCAGGCCGACCGGGCGCTGCGCGTTCGCGCCCGCGCCGAAGCCGCACGGCACGCTCATGCCGGGCAGACCGGCGAGGCTCACCGACAGCGTGTAGATATCCGCGAGATACATCTGCACCGGATCGTCGCCCTTCGCGCCGAGATCCCATGCGACCGTCGGCGACGCCGGGCCCATGATCACGTCGCAGGACTTGAACGCTTCCTGGAAATCGTTCGCGATGATGCGGCGGATCTTCTGCGCCTGCAGGTAGTACGCGTCGTAGTAGCCGTGCGACAGCACATACGTGCCGACCAGGATCCGGCGCTTCACTTCAGGCCCGAAGCCTTCGGCGCGCGACTTCTTGTACATGTCGAGCAGGTCGCCGTACTGCGCGGCGCGGTGGCCGAAACGCACGCCGTCGAAGCGCGACAGGTTCGACGACGCTTCCGCCGGCGCGATCACGTAGTACACGGGGATCGACAGCTCCGTCTTCGGCAGCGACACCGGCACGAGCGTCGCGCCGAGCGCTTCGTATTGCTTGAGCGCCGCGTCGATCGTCGCGCGCACGTCGTCGGCGAGGCCGGCGCCGAAATACTCGTTCGGCAAGCCGATGCGCAGGCCGGCGAGCGGTTTGCCCGCGTCGTTGCCGGCCGCCCACGGCTGGCCGAGGTGGCGCGTGAAGTCTTCGTCGTCGCGCTCGAGGCTCGTCGAGTCACGCTCGTCGAAGCCGGCCATCGCGTTCAGCAGCAGCGCGCAGTCGGACGCGCTCTGCGCCATCGGGCCGCCCTGGTCGAGCGACGACGCGAACGCGATCATCCCGTAGCGCGACACGCGGCCGTAGGTAGGCTTGATGCCCGTCACGCCCGCGAACGACGCGGGCTGGCGGATCGAGCCGCCGGTGTCGGTGCCGGTCGCGGCCGGCGCGAGGCGCGCGGCGACGGCGGCCGAGCTGCCGCCCGAGCTGCCGCCCGGCACCGCGTTCGTGTCCCACGGGTTCTTCACCGCGCCGAACGCGGAATTCTCGTTCGACGAGCCCATCGCGAACTCGTCCATGTTGGTCTTGCCGAGCGTGACCATGCCGGCCGCCTGCAGGCGGGCGACGACGGTCGCGTCGAACGGGCTCTCGTAATTCGCGAGCATCTTCGAGCCGGCGGTCGAGCGCCAGCCGCGCGTGACGAACACGTCCTTGTGTGCGATCGGCAGGCCGGTCAGCGCGCCGCCCGCGCCGCGCGCGAGTTCGGCGTCGGCGGCTTTCGCCTGCGCGAGGGTGAGGTCGGCGTCGACTTGAACGAACGCGTTCAGGTCGCGCGCGGCGTCGATCCGTTTCAGGTAGTGCTGCGCGAGCTCGACGGCCGAGCATTCCTTGGCGGCGAGCGCGGCGCGCAGTTCGGTCAGGCTTTTTGCGTGCATTGAGTGGTTTTCCTGGGAATTCTGGGTCGCGCGCGGCGCTGGACGGCCGGCGCGCTTGTCATCGAATGCTTACTCGATCACCTTCGGCACGAGATAGAGGCCGTCCTGGACGGCCGGCGCCGGACGCTGGTTGTCGTCGCGATTGACGACTTCCGTCACGGCGTCGTCGCGCAGGCGCTGCGCGACTTCCTGGATCTGTTCGATCGGGTGGGCGAGCGGCGCGATGCCGGCGGTGTCGACCGCCTGCATCTGCTCGACGAGGCCGAAGAATTCATTGAGCTGGCCGAGCATGTGCTCGGCGTCGGCGTCGGCCATTTCGAGTCGCGCCAGGTGCGCGATGCGTTTCACATCGGTCAGGGTCAGGGCCATGCGATCACCGGAAAAACAAGGCTGCGCAGTGCATCGAAAGCAGCACTGCGGCGGGGGGTTGGAGGGTGCGATCCCACCCTCAAAAATCGGGGCCGAAGCGGCAAAAATACCGCCCGTTTCGATTCAAATACCGTGAAATTATAAGGTATCATTACGCGTTCGACCCAAACCCGGCAGCCTTTTCCCGCACCGTTTCGCCCCACTTCGGCAAGCCGTGCGTGCTTCGTGCGATCCCCGGTAGACATCACTCGCAGCTTCGTGCGCCGCGGCGGCCGCTTCCGCCACGCTTCCCGAGGCTGTTATTTTTTCCGCTGCCGCCCTCAGCGCTCGCTATGCAGGGCCGGCCCAGAGCGAAACAGGATTCTGAATGTTCGGTTTTTTGCGCAGCTACTTCTCCAACGATCTCGCGATCGACCTCGGCACCGCAAACACCCTGATCTACATGCGCGGCAAGGGCATCGTGCTCGATGAGCCGTCCGTCGTGTCGATCCGCCAGGAAGGCGGCCCCAACGGCAAGAAGACGATCCAGGCGGTCGGCAAGGAAGCCAAGCAGATGCTCGGCAAGGTGCCGGGCAACATCGAGGCGATCCGCCCGATGAAGGACGGCGTGATCGCCGACTTCACCGTCACCGAGCAGATGATCAAGCAGTTCATCAAGACGGCCCACGAGTCGCGCATGTTCTCGCCGTCGCCGCGCATCATCATCTGCGTGCCGTGCGGCTCGACCCAGGTCGAGCGCCGCGCGATCAAGGAAGCCGCGCACGGCGCCGGCGCGTCGCAGGTCTACCTGATCGAGGAGCCGATGGCGGCGGCGATCGGCGCGGGCCTGCCGGTCTCGGAAGCCACCGGCTCGATGGTCGTCGACATCGGCGGCGGCACGACCGAAGTCGGCGTGATCTCGCTCGGCGGCATCGTCTACAAAGGCTCGGTGCGCGTCGGCGGCGACAAGTTCGACGAGGCGATCGTCAACTACATCCGCCGCAACTACGGGATGCTGATCGGCGAGCAGACCGCCGAGGCGATCAAGAAGGAAATCGGCTCCGCGTTCCCGGGCTCCGAAGTCAAGGAAATGGAAGTGAAGGGCCGCAACCTGTCGGAAGGCATCCCGCGCAGCTTCACGATCTCCAGCAACGAAATCCTCGAAGCGCTGACCGATCCGCTGAACCAGATCGTGTCGTCGGTGAAGATCGCGCTCGAACAGACGCCGCCGGAACTCGGCGCCGACATCGCCGAACGCGGGATGATGCTGACGGGCGGCGGCGCGCTGCTGCGCGACCTCGATCGCCTGCTCGCGGAAGAAACCGGCCTGCCGGTGCTCGTCGCGGAAGATCCGCTGACCTGCGTCGTGCGCGGTTCGGGCATGGCGCTCGAGCGCATGGACAAGCTGGGCAGCATCTTCTCGTACGAGTGATCGCCCAGTGATCGCCTAGGCATTCCCGTTTGATATGACGCACCCGCGGCGTGGCCGGATCGCTCGTTCAGAACGAACCGCCGCGCCGTTTGCGCGTCTGAGCATTATTTAACCGATCACACGCGCCCGGCGCCGACCATGGAATACAGTCCGCCGCCCCTCTTCAAGCAAGGTCCGCCCGCGCTCGCGCGGCTCATCTTCTTCGTCGCCCTCGCCATCGCGCTCCTCGTGTCGGACGCGCGCTTCAGCACGCTCGAAATCGTGCGCGGCGTGCTCGGCACGGTGCTCTACCCGCTGCAACGCGCGGCGCTCGTGCCGCGCGACCTGTTCATGGGCGCGGCCGACCTCGCCGTCACCGGCGCGGCGCTGCGCCACGAGAACGACGATCTGCGCAAACGCAACCTGCAACTGTCCACGCAGGCCAACCAGGCCGCCGTGCTCACGCAGGAAAACGCGCATCTGCGCGCGGTGCTCGAACTGCGCCAGCACATCGCGACGCAATCGACGCCGGTCGAGATCCAGTACGACACGAGCGATCCGTTCACGCAGAAGATCGTGGTCGGGCAAGGCTCGCAGCAAGGCATCCAGGACGGCTCGCCCGTCGTCAGCGAGGACGGCGTGATCGGGCAGGTCACGCGCGTGTTCCCGCTGCAATCCGAAATCACGCTGGTCACCGACCGCGATCTCGCGATTCCCGTGCAGGTGCTGCGCACCGGCCTGCGCAGCGTGATCTACGGCACGCCGAAGGGCGATTCGCTCGACCTGCGCTTCGTGCCGACGAGCGCGGATCTCGTCGCCGGCGACGAACTCGTCACGAGCGGCCTCGACGGCGTCTATCCGCCCGGCCTGCCGGTCGCGAAGGTCGTGCGCGTCGACAAGCTCGCCGATACCGCGTTCGCCCGCGTGACCTGCGCGCCGGTCGCGGCCGTGCGCGGCGCGCGCCAGATGCTCGTGCTGCATTACCGGAACGACATCCCGCCGCGCCCGGCCGAGCCCGATCCCGCGGCCGAGAAGAGCGCGAAGGGCAAGAAGGGCAAGGCCGCCGCGAAGGCCGAGAAAGCCGACAAGGCCGACGCGAACGCGAAGCCGGCCGCCGCGGCCCCGCCCGCCGGTGCGAACCCGGCGCCGGCCCCTGCCGCGCCGGCCAAGCCCGCCGTCGCGCCCGCGAAGCCCGCTGCCGGGCAATCAGGAGCCCAGCGATGAACCGCCCGCAATACATCCTGCAGCCGGTCAATCCGTACTTCATCGTCTTCAGCCTCGCCGCCGCGTTCCTGCTGAACCTGATGCCGTGGGGCCGCCTGCCCGGCGTGCCCGACTTCGTCGCGCTCGTGCTGCTGTTCTGGAACATCCACCAGCCGCGCAAGGTCGGGATGGGCGTCGCGTTCGCGCTCGGCATCCTGATGGACGTGCACGACGCGGGGCTGCTCGGCGAGCACGCGCTCGCCTATACCCTGCTGTCGTACGGCGCGATCACGATCCACCGCCGCGTGCTGTGGATGCCGATCGGCGTGCAGGTGCTGTACGTCACGCCGCTGCTCGTCGTCGCGCAGCTCGTGCCGTTCGTGATCCGCCTGCTGATGGGCGCCGCGTTCCCCGGCTGGCGCTACCTCGTCGACGGTTTCGTCGAAGCCGCGCTGTGGCCGATCGCGAGCCACCTGCTGCTGATGCCGCAACGCCGCCCGGTCGACCCGGACGATACGCGCCCGATCTGAGCCGGACCGACCTTGAATACCCGCCGCCCCCACGCCCGCCGCGCGCCGCGCTCCGGGGCGGCACCTCGCCCGCGTCCGCGCGCGGGCCAGATTGCCCTTAAATGACCGAATTCAACGACACCCAACAGCAGCTCTCGAAGTTCCGCCTGCGCGTCGCGGCGGCGGGCGTGTTCGTGTTCGTCTGCTTCGGGCTGCTCGCGAGCCGCTTCTTCTATCTGCAGCTGATGCAGCACGGCAAATACGCGCTGCAGGCCGAGGAAAACCGCATCTCGGTCGCGCCGATCGTGCCGAACCGCGGGATCATCACCGACCGCAACGGCGTGATCCTCGCGAAGAACTACTCGGCGTACACGCTCGAGATCACGCCGTCGAAGCTCGACGACACGCTCGACAACACGATCGACAAGCTGTCCGAGATCATCCCGATCGACGCGCGCGACCGCCGCCGCTTCAAGAAGCTGCAGGAAGACTCGAAGAACTTCGAGAGCCTGCCGATCCGCACGCGGCTCACCGATGCCGAAGTCGCGCGCTTCACCGCGCAGCGTTTCCGCTTCCCCGGCGTCGACGTGCGCGCGCGGCTGTTCCGCCAGTACCCGCTCGGCATGACGGCCGCGCACGTGATCGGCTATATCGGCCGGATCTCGAAGCGCGACCAGGATCGCATCGACGCGATGAGCGACGACAACGACAGCGACCAGGAGCACTACGACCCGCGCCGCGACGCGAACAACTACAAGGGCACCGACTACATCGGCAAGATCGGCGTCGAGCAGAGCTACGAAACCGAGCTGCACGGGCTGACCGGCTTCGAGGAAGTCGAGGTGACGGCCGGCGGCCGGCCGGTGCGCACTCTGTCGCGCACGCAGGCGACGCCCGGCAACAACCTCGTGCTGTCGCTCGACATCGGGCTGCAGCAGGTCGCCGAGCAGGCGTTCGCCGGCAAGCGCGGCGCGCTCGTCGCGATCGAGCCGAAGACGGGCGACGTGCTCGCGTTCGTGTCGTCGCCGAGCTTCGACCCGAACTCGTTCGTCGACGGCATCGACCAGCAGACCTGGGACGAGCTGAACAACTCGCCCGACAAGCCGCTCCTGAACCGCCCGCTGCACGGCACCTACCCGCCCGGTTCGACCTACAAGCCGTTCATGGCGCTCGCGGGCCTCACGCTCGGCAAGCGCACGCCGGGCTGGGGCTTCCAGGACCCGGGCTACTTCACGTTCGGCGGCCACACGTTCCGCAACGACGTGCGCTCGGGCCAGGGCTGGGTCGACATGAACAAGGCGATCATGGTGTCGAACGACACCTACTTCTACATGCTCGCGCGCGACCTCGGCGTGAACGCGATCGCGAACTTCATGAAGCCGTTCGGCTTCGGCCAGATCACCGGGATCGACATCCAGGGCGAGGCGCGCGGGATCCTGCCGTCGACCGACTGGAAGAAGAAGGCGTTCAAGAAGGCGGCGCAGCAGAAGTGGTTCGACGGCGAGACGATCAGCCTCGGAATCGGCCAGGGCTACAACTCGTTCACGATCCTGCAGCTCGCGCACGCAACCGCGACGCTCGCGAACAACGGCGTCGTGATGAAGCCTCACCTCGTGAAGGAAGTCGAGGATCCGATCTCTCGCGCGCGCCACCTGACCGTGCCGAAGGAAAGCGAGGTGATCCCGCTCAAGCAGGCCGACATCGACGTCGTGAAGCGCGGGATGGAGAACGTGATCGAGAACCCGTCCGGCACCGCGTACAAGGTGTTCCGCGGCGCGCCGTACCTCGCCGCCGGCAAGACCGGTACCGCGCAGGTGTTCTCGCTGCAGGGCTCGAACTACAAGGGCCACCTGCTCGCCGAACACCTGCGCGACCACGCGCTGTTCATCGCATATGCGCCGGTCGACCATCCGCAGATCGCCGTCGCGCTGGTCGTCGAAAACGGCGGCTGGGGCGCCCAGGCCGCCGGCCCGATCGCGCGTCGCGTGCTCGACTACTACCTGGTCGAGCGCCAGAACCCGAAGAACGAAGCCGCGGCCGTGGCCGCCGCGGCGTCGGCCACTGAGCCGGTGAGCGCGCCGGTGGTCGGCGACACATCCAAGCCGGCCACGATCGCGGCCGGCTTCACCGCACTGCCGCAGCCGGTCGTGCCGTCGGCGGCCAGCGCGGCCGAAGCGGCATCCGCCGCATCGGGGGCCTCGGGCGCCAGCGCCACGGCGCCGGCCGACACGAGCGCCGCGGCGCCGATGGCCGCGAGCCTGCCGCCGATCCGGCGCCCGCACCGGCCGCGCCGGCCCGCCAGCGACGCGCAGCCGGTCGTCGCCACGCCGCGGGACGACAACCATCGTGCGACGGCCCCCGCGAAAGCGGCGGACGCCGGCACCGCTCATTAACGGAGAAAGGCATGCAATTCGACAAGCGCGCCTGGCTCGACAAGATCAAGCAGATGTTCGCGGGCTTCGACCGTCCGCTCGCCCTCATCGTGTTCCTGCTGCTGTGCGTCGGCATCGTCACGCTGTACAGCGCGTCGATCGACGTGCCGGGCCGCGTCGAGGACCAGTTGCGCAACATCCTGCTGACGTTCGTGCTGATGTGGGTGATCGCCAACATCCCGCCGACCACGCTGATGCGCTTCGCGGTCCCGCTCTACACGTTCGGGGTCACGCTACTGATTGCCGTCGCGCTGTTCGGGATGACCAAGAAGGGCGCGAAGCGCTGGCTGAACGTCGGCGTCGTGATCCAGCCGTCCGAAATCCTCAAGATCGCGACGCCGCTGATGCTCGCGTGGTACTACCAGCGCCGCGAAGGCGGGCTGCGCTGGTACGACTTCATCGCCGCGTTCGGGATCCTGCTGGTGCCGGTCGGGCTGATCGCGAAGCAGCCGGACCTCGGCACGGGCCTGCTCGTGTTCGCGGCCGGCTTCTTCGTGATCTACCTCGCCGGCCTGTCGTTCAAGCTGATCGTGCCGGTGCTCGTCGCGGGCGTGATCGCGGTCGGCTCGATCGCGGTGTTCGAGGAACGCATCTGCCAGCCTGAAGTGCAGTGGCCGCTGATGCACGACTACCAGAAACACCGGGTGTGTACGCTGCTCGACCCGACGTCCGACCCGCTCGGCAAGGGCTTCCACACGATCCAGGCCGTGATCGCGATCGGCTCGGGCGGCGTGCTCGGCAAGGGCTACCTGAAAGGCACGCAGGCGCACCTCGAATTCATTCCGGAAAAGCACACCGACTTCATCTTCGCGGTGTTCTCGGAGGAATGGGGGCTCGCCGGCGGGCTCGTGCTGCTGACGCTGTACATGGCGCTGATCGCGCGCGGGCTCTACATCGCCGCGCAGGGCGCGACGCTGTTCGGCCGGCTGCTCGCGGGCTCGCTCACGCTCGCGTTCTTCGTCTACGCGTTCGTCAATATCGGGATGGTGAGCGGCGTGTTGCCGGTCGTCGGCGTGCCGCTGCCGTTCATGAGTTACGGCGGCACCGCGCTCACGACGCTCGGCATCGCGATCGGGATGATCATGAGCGTCGGGCGGCAGCGGCGGTTGATGAAGAGTTGACCGCGCGGCCTGCGCTGCGGCACACGACAACGGCGCCTGCGGGCGCCGTTTTGCATCGGGCGGACCGAATGCAGCCGCTTACTGCGGCGGCGCGTGCGGTTTGCCTGGCTCCGCGCCGGTGCCCGATGCCGGCCCCGGCGCCTTCAGCCGCGCGCTCAGCTCCTTGAATTTCATCCCGGCCGTCTCGTCGCCCTGCGCAGCGGCCGCCGCGTAGTACGCGCGTGCGATGTTCAGGTTCTGCGCGACGCCGTCGCCGCCGCGCTCGTAGAACGACGCGGTCACGTACTGCGCGGTCGGCTCGCCCGCGTCGGCGGCCTGCTTGTACCACGCGAACGCCTGCCGGTTGTCGCGCGGCGTGCCGCGCCCGTCGAGGAACTGGTTCGCGAGCGACAGCTCGGCCTGCACGTGCCCCTGCTTCGCGGCCCGCAGGAACCAGCGATGCGCTTCCGCCGGATTGCGCGCGACGAACTCGCCATCGTCGAACATCCGGCCGTACACGTACTGCGCATGCGACATGTTCGCTTCCGCCGCGCGCTTGAGCCAGCGCAGCCCTTCGTCGACGTTCGCGGTCACGCCTTCGCCCGTCAGCAGCATCATCGCGTAGTTGAACTGCGCGAGGCGATCGCCGCGCTCGGCCGCATCGTGGAATTGCACTAGCGCCGCGCGATAGTCGCCGGCGTTGTAGTCGGCGACCGCCGATTGCGTCTCGCGCGACGGGTCGGGCTTCGCTTGCGGCGCGCCCTGCGCGACGGCCGCCGCCCACACGGCCCACAGGCCGACCATCGCCCCGATCCGCGCGCGCCCGCGGCACGCACCGTCTGCGCCGTTCATGACCGTACCTCCTGCAACGCCTGCCGCGTCGCGCGCAACAGCCAGCTCACGTCGGCCGACACCGTGATCATCCGGTAGCCGGCCTCGCGATACTGGCGCGCGGCCGCCGTGTCGCCCGCGAAGATGCCGACCGCGACGCCCGCCTGCTTGCCGGCCGCGAGCACGCGCGCCATCGCGGTTTCGACGTCCGGGTGGCGGATATCGCCGAGATGCCCGAGGCTCGCCGCGAGATCGGCCGGGCCGACGAACAGGCAATCGACACCGGGCGTCGCCGCGATCCGCTCGACTTCGTCGACGCCGCGCGCCGATTCGACCTGCACGATCACCGCGACTTGCGCATTCGCCGTCTGCAGGTAGTCGCGGCGCATGCCGAACGCCGCCGCGCGCACCATGCCCGCGACGCCGCGCAGCCCGTCCGGCGATTCGGGCGACGGGAAGCGCGTGAGCCGCACCGCGTGCGCGGCGTCGTCGGGCGTCTCGATACACGGAAACATCAGCGTGCGGGCGCCGGCGTCGAGCGCACGCTTCACGAGCCACGGCTCGCGCGCCGGCACGCGCACGACCGGCTCGCTCGGCAGGTGCGCCGCGGCGATCGCGCGCAGTTGCGACGCCACGTCACGACTGTCGTTCGGCGCATGCTCCATGTCGATGCAGAGCCAGTCGTAACCGGCATGCGCGAGCGCTTCCGCGGCCGAGTCGCTGCCGAGCGACAGCCACAGGCCGTACAGCGGCTCGTCGCCGTCGCGCAGGCGTTGTTTGAGGGAATTGGTGAGCGTGCTCATCGATACGGCCTCCGGAACGGAACGGCAATCGAACGGGACAAGCAACTGGCGAAGCGGAAAGCGGCATGCGCGCCGCCGGGCAACCGAAGCACGGTGGCGGCGACGGATCGCGCGCCAGAGAACGTGAGTCGGCCCGGGACGACCGATCTGACAGCGCGGGCCGCGCAATGGCTCACGCGCGCGTTTTTCCGTGCCGCACGACGATCATAGCGCGGCCGGATGCGCGATGCGGGAACCGACGGGGGAAGCCGTACCGGCGCGGGACGCGGCGGCTGGCGACGACGGCCAGCCCGCGCCGAACGGCGGGGCTGCCGGGAAAGGCAGGATCAGCGGCCGGGCTGGCGCTCGACGTCGGCCCAGCAGTTCGGCGTTTCGTATAGACGCACGCGCTCGAGGCGCAGATTCACGCCGTAGTGTGCGTCGTACACGTTCGCGAGCAGGTCGAACGCGATCGCCGCGAGGTTCTCGACGGTCGGGATCCGGTCGATCACGACCGTCTTGTGGTCGGCCATCTGCTCGAGGAACGAACGCACGACCTCGTCGCGCGCATAGACCAGGAACGCGTGATCCCACTTGCTGACGAGGTGCTCCATCGCGAGCGCCTTCACGTCGGCGAAATCCATCACCATGCCGCGGTCGGGCGCCCCCTCGGTATCGACGAGATCGCCGCGCAGCGTGATTTCGAGCACGTAGCGATGGCCGTGCAGGTTCCTGCACTGGCTGCGGTGATCGGGGATGCGGTGGCCCGCGTCGAATTCGAGTTTTCGGGTAATCAGCACGATGTCAAAAGCCGTGGCTCAGGGAATGTTCAGATATTTGTGGGTCTGCATCGACAGCCGCCACTGCGGATGACGCTTGCACCAGTCGATCGCGAGCTTCGTATTGAGGTCGCGCGACGGGCCGTCCATCGGCTGGACCAGGAAATACTCGAAGTCGAGCTTCGCGTAGTCGGCCAGCCGCTGGTTGTCCTGCGGCACGACGACCTTCAGTTCGTTGCCCTTCGTGACGACGAGCGGCGCATCCGCCTTCGGGCTCACGCAGATCCAGTCGATCGATTCGAGCACCGGCAGCGAACCGTTGGTTTCGATCGCGATCTCGAAGCCGGCCGCATGCAGCGCGTCGACGAGCGGCTGGTCGAGCTGCAGCATCGGCTCGCCACCCGTGCAGACGACGAAGCGGTGCGCTTCGCCCGCCGGCCACAGGCCGGCGATCGTCGCGACGAGCGCGGCGGCGTCCTTGAACTTGCCGCCGTTCTCGCCGTCGGTGCCGACGAAGTCCGTATCGCAGAAGCGGCACACGGCCTCCGCACGATCCTCTTCGCGGCCCGACCACAGATTGCAGCCGGCGAACCGGCAGAACACGGCCGGCCGGCCCGCATTCGCGCCCTCGCCCTGCAACGTGTAGAAAATTTCCTTGACCGCGTAAGTCATCGTCCTTCGTCCGGCTCGCGCCGCTCGTTGTCGATCAGAATCCGTTGTCCATCAAGCGCCGCCGGCGCAGCCGCGTCACAGCGGCGCTTCGGTCACCCGCTCGCCCTTCAGGTAGGCCTCGTAGCCGCGCTTGCGCAGCTTGCAGGCCGGGCATTCGCCACAGCCGAAGCCCCAGTCGTGCAGTTCCGCGCGCTCGCCCACGTAGCAGGTGTGCGTCTCGACGCGGATCAGTTCGACGAGCGCGTCGCCGCCGAGCTGTTCGGCGAGCTGCCAGGTCTGCGCCTTGTCGAGCCACATCAGCGGCGTCTCGAGCACCATGCGCGTATCCATCCCGAGATTCAGCGCGACCTGCAGCGCCTTCATCGTGTCGTCGCGGCAGTCCGGATAGCCCGAAAAATCGGTCTCGCACATCCCGCCGACCAGCACGCGCAGCCCGCGCCGATAGGCGATCGCCGCGGCGATCGTCATGAACATCAGGTTGCGGCCCGGCACGAACGTGTTCGGCAGGCCGTTCGCC
Organism: Burkholderia sp. 9777_1386; assembly: GCF_015712265.1. Lineage (NCBI taxonomy): Bacteria > Pseudomonadati > Pseudomonadota > Betaproteobacteria > Burkholderiales > Burkholderiaceae > Burkholderia > Burkholderia sp. 9777_1386. The sequence goes on from NZ_JACCQB010000036.1 coordinate 52,789, forward strand.
GTCATCTCGATCTCGATCGTGCGCGTCATCGCGGTATCGCTGATCGCGCCGAGCACCGACAGGTCGATCATGTGATCGTCGCCGAGCCGGTCCGACCACGCGGGAAACCTGTGCTTCAGCGCTTCGCGCACGCCTTCGCGGCACTCGAGTTCGACGCGATGACGCTGGCCGTAATCGAAGCCGAGCGTCTCGACCGTCTGGTAGCGTTCGAGGGCCCATGCCACGCACGTGGCGGAATCCTGCCCGCCGGAAAACAACACGAGCGCGCCGTCTTTAGCGTCTGTCCGAATCACCGTGATACTCCGTGAATGTGTAGGCTCGCGTCGCACTGCGCCCCGAGGCCGGCTGCCGCCGGGCGGCCCGACGCGGCCGGCCTGTGCCGGCTCGACCAGTATAGGCAGCGCGCTCGGCCGCGAATGCGGCGGCGCGCTTATACCGCTCATCGCACGGCATCGTTGCCGCGCGCCACGACAGGCGCACCGCGAGCAGCCTGCCACGCATGAAGCGATGCGCTAAGTCATTGAGCGGGCACGGATTTTATCATGCCCCGGCGAATGCTGCCGGGCCCGCGGCCCACGACACGCGATACCCACCACAAACGAAAAACCCCAAGAACCTTCCGATTCTTGGGGTTTTAAATGCTGGTGGCCTGGGACGGAATCGAACCATCGACACGCGGATTTTCAATCCGCTGCTCTACCAACTGAGCTACCGGGCCAACGAAGAATGAAAGTATATCGAGCTATTCGCCCCCGAGCAAGTGCTTTCGCAAAATATTTTACAGCGCGCCTTCGGACGGCTTCTTGCCGAGCTCGACGCCGAGTTGCTTGAGCTTGCGATACAGGTGCGTGCGCTCGAGGCCCGTCTTCTCCGCGACGCGCGTCATGCTGCCGTTCTCGCGCGCGAGGTGATATTCGAAGTACGCGCGCTCGAACGCATCGCGCGCTTCGCGCAACGGGATGTCGAACGGGATCGCGGCCGTCTGGCCCGCGAGGCCGAGCGCCGACGCCATGTCGTCGCCGAGCGTCGGCAGCGCCGCCGCGGACGCGACCGCCGCCGGCCCCGCGGCCTGCCCGCCGCCCGCCTTCGCCGCCGCGTTCGCGGACACCGGCGCCGCGCCGCGGGCGAGACCGTGCTCGACCGACTTCAGCAGCTTCTGCAGCGCGATCGGTTTCTCGAGGAAATCGAGCGCGCCGATCTTGGTCGCCTCGACGGCCGTATCGATCGTCGCGTGCCCGGACATCATGATCACGGGCATCGTCAGCAGCCCCTGCGCCGCCCATTCCTTGAGCAGCGTGACGCCGTCGGTATCGGGCATCCAGATATCGAGCAGCACGAGATCGGGCGCCTGATTCAGCCGGTATTCCCGCGCGGCCTGCGCGTTCTCCGCCGCCTCGACGACATGTCCTTCATCGCTGAGGATCTCCGAGAGCAATTCCCGGATGCCCATTTCATCATCTACCACCAGGATGGTTGCCATTTACGCTGCCTTTGTCTGCTCACTTGCTTTTGTCTTGGCGGGTGTCGTCCCGTCCTGTGCGCCCGGTTCGGCGCCTGGCGTATCGCTCGCCATCTGCAGGAAGAGGATCGACACCTGCGCACCCTCGACGGTCTCGCCGTGCATGCGATTGCGCAGATCGATCCGCGCGCCGTGCTCGTCAACGATTTTCTTGACCGTGGCCAGCCCGAGCCCCGTGCCCTTCGCCTTGGTCGTCACGTAAGGCTCGAACGCACGGGTCAGGATGCGTGCCGGAAAACCGGGCCCGTTGTCGGACACGGTAAGACGTACCGCGACGCGCGTTTTGCCCTCGGCGTCGGGGTCGCCATATTCTACTGTCTTGGTTTCGATCAACACACGCGGATGCGCGGACTCCGCGACCGAATCCTGCGCATTCTGCAGCAGGTTGTGAATCACCTGGCGCAATTGCGTCGCGTCGCCGCGAATCACCGGCAGCGACGGCGCGAGCTCGGCGACGATCGGGCTCTTGCCCTCGCCGACGCCGTACAGCCCGAGCACCTCGCTCGCCAGTTCGTTCAACTGCAGGTTCGCGAGCACCGCCGGCGGCGTGCGCGCGTATTCGCGAAAATCGTCGACCATCCGCTTCATCGCGGCCACCTGGTTCACGATCATCGTCGCGCCGCGCTTGAGCACGTCTGCGTCGGGTGGTGCGAGCTTGTCCGACAGCTTCATCTGCAGCCGCTCGGCCGACAGCTGGATCGGCGTCAGCGGATTCTTGATCTCGTGCGCGAGCCGCCGCGCGACCTCGCCCCACGCGACCGAACGCTGCGCGGAAATCACGTCGGAAATGTCGTCGAACACGACCACGTAGCCGGACGTCTGCGGATCGTCGGCCTGCCCTTCGACCGTCGACACGAGGCGCGTGCCGCGTACGAGCAGCGTCAGCGGATCGGTTTCGCCCGGCACCTCGATCGCGAACTGCTGCTGCCAGTGGCCGCGATCGCCGCTGCCGCCGTCGGACGCCGCCTCGCGATCGGCGAACGCCTTGCGCACCATCGCGCCGAACCCGGCGGCCACGCCGATCCGGTCGAGCGTCGTGCCGATCAGCGTGTTGAACGGCTGCCGGAAGATCCGCTCGGCGCCGCGATTGGCCGTCGTCAGCCGGAACTGGCGATCGAGCACGAACACGCCGGCCGTCAGGTTCGCGAGGATGCTCTCGAGATACGTCTTCGAATGCTCGAGCGCGATGCGGTTCTTCTCGACCGCGAGCCGCGCCTCGGACAACTGGCGCGTCATCGCGTTGAACGACTGCGTGAGGAAGCCGAGCTCGTCGCGCGTCTTGATCTCGCGCTTCGGCGTGTAGTCGCCTTCCGTGATCTCCTTCGTGCCCTGCGCGAGCAGGAACAGCGGCCGTGCGAGCTGCTGGCCGAGCGCGAGCGCGAGCATCATCGCGATGAAGGTCGCGAGGAACAGCGCGAGCGTCAGCGTGCCGATGTACATCTTGCGCAGCCCCGTGCGGCCGAGCGACTTTGCCTGGTACTCGCTGTACGCGCGCTGCACGGCGTCCGCGTTGTGCGCGAGCGTCGGCGGCACCGGCTGCGTGAGCTGCAGGAACCGCTCCGCCGGCTGCAGCAGCGACGTCGTCGCGTCGGGAATCGGCCGCACGACGCGCAGCCGCAGCGCGCCCTTCGCGCCGTGTGCGCGCGGGTCGCCGTCGACTTCGCCCTCGATCGCCGCATACGCGCCGTGTTCGCGCGCCTGGCTCAACATCAGCGGCGTCGGCAGGTCGTCCGGAATCAGCGCCGCGAAATTGCCCGACGCCTGCGCGACGATGTGCAGGTCGGGCGCGGCGCCCGAGCCGCCGCGGCTCGGCTCGACGATCGTCGCGTCCTGCACGCCGAACTGGTCGCGCAGCCGCAGCAGCGTGAGCGTCGTGCCGTTCGTGTTCGCATCGACGCTCGCGAGCTGGTCGGACATCAGCCGCGCCTTCGTCTGCAGATCGGACAGCGACGCATCGAGCATCCCGCGGCCGAGGTTCAGGCCGGCCGTCAGCGCCGTCTCGACGTTCACGTCGAACCACGACTCGATACTGCGCGACACGAACTGGTACGACACGATGTAGATGATCCCGCCCGGCACCACGCCGACGAGCGCGAAGAACACCGCGAGCTTCGCGAGCAGCCGTGTGCCGAACTTGCCCTTCCTCAGGCGCACGACGATCATCCCGATCAGCCCGAGCACCACGAGCAGGAACACGAGCGCGACGACGATGTTCGTCGCGTACAGCCACGAGTAGTAGCGATCGAAGAATTCGGTGTTCGCGCTCGCGGCCGCCAGCAGCACGAGCAGCAGCAGCGCGGTCAGCGCGACGGTCGAGACGATCACGCGGACGAGGAGGCTCTTCCCGCTGGCCGCGCGGCGTACTTTATTTAGCACGTTCGGTCACCGTGAAGTTGAAGCGCTTCCAGTCCGACCCGAGCGTCCAGTCGCGATTGTTTACCGCGTCGACCTGGAACGGCTTCGGCATCAGCGCCGTATCGAGCTGCATCCGCACCGACGCCGTGTAGGTTTCGCCGGCACGCACCTGGTTACGGTCGATCACGTGCCACGACGTGATGTGCCGGACCACCGCGAGCGCATCCTTCAGCGACGGGAAGCCGAGCTGCAGGCCGCCCGTCGACACGCGGTACTCGCGCGTGAGCGGCTGGAACGACAGGCGGATCGTCTGCGTGACCGCTACCGGCTGCTCGTCGAACCAGTACCAGCGCGCGCGGCTCAGCTCGAAGTCGGTCGTGAAATAAAGCGGGATGCCCTTGTTGACGGCATCCTCGAGGTTCGGATTCAGCTCGAAGTCGAACCGTGCGTCGAGGCTCCAGCCGCTTCCGTCGGACTGGAGCGACGCGCGTTGCACGGCGATCGATTCGGCATGCACCGGCCGCACGACGGCCAGGCACAGCGTCAACGCGACCAGCAAGACGGCCGCGAGCCGAAAGGGAAAAAGGTGTTTGATCGTCACCGTTTCTGAAACCGCGCGTAGAAAAATCCGTCGTGATCGGTGTTCTGGTCGAGTGCGCCGGCGGCCGCCCGTCCCTGCACGCCGCCCGGCAGCAGTTGGCCGGGGGCGTCCAATCGTACCGCATCTTCACAGGCCGCTTCAAACCAGCGGGCCTGCCCTTCGCCTTCTTCGGGGAAGATCGAACAGGTCACGTAAAGCAGTTCGCCGCCCGGCTTCACGAGCGGCCACAGCGCCGACAGGATGCGACGCTGCTCCGCGACCAGCGCCGGGATGTCGGCCTCGCGGCGCAGCCAGCGGATGTCGGGGTGCCGCCGCACGATGCCGGACGCCGAGCACGGCACGTCGGCCAGGATGCGATCGAACGGACGCCCGTCGTACCACGCGTCCGGCGCGCCCGCGTCGCCGACGCACACGTTCGCCGCGAGCGACAGGCGCACGAGATTCTCGCCGATGCGCGCCGCGCGCGTCGCGTCGCTTTCGAGCGCCACGACTTCCGCGTCGGCGAGTTCGAGAATATGGCCGGTCTTGCCGCCGGGCGCCGCGCACGCGTCGAGCACGCGCATGCCGTCGCGCGCGCCGAGCCATTCGGCCGCGAGCTGCGCGCCGGCGTCCTGCACCGACACCACGCCGTCGGCGAAGCCCGGAATGCGGTCGACCGGCAGCGCCGACGCGAGCCGCACCGCATGCCGGCCGATCGCGACCGCTTCGATTCCGCTCGCACGCAGCGTGTCGAGATACGCATCGACGTTCGCGCGACGCGCGTTCACGCGCAGCGTCAGCGGCCCCTGGCGCTCGCCGGCCGCGAGGATCGCCTGCCACGCGTCGGGCCATGCGCGCTTCACCGCATCGACCCACCACGCACGGTAGTTCCAGCACGCAACCGGATCGTCCTGCATCGCCGCGACGAGTGCGTCGCGCTCGCGCAGGAAACGGCGCAGCACCGCGTTGACCATCCCCTTCGCGAACGCGAATTCGCGCCGCGCACCGATGACGGTGACGGCCTGGTCGACCACCGTGAACGCCGGGTACGCAGCTTCGTCAGGCGGGTCGAGCAGCAGCGCGAACGCGCCGGCGAGCACCGCGTGCACGTGCGCGGGCGGCGCCTTGCTGACGAACTTGCCGATCAGCCAGTCCGCGCTGCCGAGGCGACGCATCGTCCGGTAGGCGACGTCCTGCGTCGCGCCGCGTGCGAGCGCCTGCGCGCCGGACGGCATCTGCGCGAATACCGTCGACAGTGCCGCCGGCAACGCGGTGCCGCGTCGCACCGCATCGACCGCCTGCGCGGCCGCGTCGAGCGCGAAGCCGAGCGAATCGGGCGCCAGGTGCAGCGCAGCCAGGCGCGCCGGGCGGCCGGAAGAAGTCGGAGCGGAAGAACGGGGTCGTGTCATCGGTACGGAATCGGCAAGCAGGCGCGGCAAACAAATGCGGCAAACGGCGGGATCGCAGTCGCCGGATGGCCCGGCGATCCCAAACCGCGCATTGTAGCGTGCGACCATGCTGCCCCTTTGGCCCCTTTACGGCGAGCGCAAATGAAACACCCCGCAGCACGGCGCATGCGGGGTGGCAAGGGGGCCTCCGCGCGACATCAGCCGCGCGGTACACCGGAGGTCAATCGAAGCGGCCGGTGCGCGCCATCTCCATCAGGCGTGCGATGCGTTCCTCGGTGGCCGGGTGCGTCGAGAACAGGTTCTGCAGGCCGCCGCCGTGCAGCGGGTTCATGATCATCATCTGCGCGGTGGCCGGATGGGCCTCGGCCGCCTGGAACGGAATGCCCGCCGCATAGCGATGAATCTTGTCGAGCGCGGTGGCGAGCGACTGCGGATCGCCGGAAATCTGCGCGCCGCCGCGGTCGGCCTCGAACTCGCGGGCCCGCGAAATCGCCATCTGGATCAAGGCGCCCGCGATCGGCGCGAGCAGCGCGACCGCGATACCCGCGATCGGGTTGGCCGGCCGGCCGTTCTCGTCGCGCCCGCCGAAGAACATCGCGAAGTTCGCGAGTGCCGAGATCGCACCCGCCATCGTCGCGGTGATCGTCGAGATCAGGATGTCGCGGTGCTTCACGTGCGCGAGCTCGTGCGCCATCACCCCGCGCATCTCGCGCTCCGACAGCACGCGCAGGATACCCGTCGTCGCGGCGACCGCCGCGTGCTCGGGGTTGCGGCCCGTCGCGAACGCGTTCGGCGCATCCTCGTTGATCAGGTAGACGCGCGGCATCGGCAGGTTCGCGCGCGTGGCCAGCTCGCGCACCATCCGGTAGAACTGCGGCGCCGTGTTCTCGTCGACTTCCTGCGCGTTGTACATGCGCAGCACCATCTTGTCCGAGAACCAGTACGAGAAGAAATTCATGCCGAGCGCGAACAGCAGCGCGATCGTCATGCCGCGCGAGCCGCCGATCATCCCGCCGATCACGATGAACAGGGCCGTGATCGCGGCCATCAGCATCGCCGTTTTGACCCAATTGAACATACCCACTCCTTATCCGTCAGGGGACCGCCGCGCATCACAGGGCGCGGTGGAAAATTGTAAGCGATTTGTTAGATAAGGTCTTGCCGGAAAAATTCAATCTCAGCGTTGCGACGTTGCAAGACGAAGTCCGAGGCCGACGAACGCGCTGCCGACCGTGCGGTCGAGCCACTTCTTGACGCCCGGCTTGCCGGAAAAGCGCTGTGTGACGCTGCCCGCCACCCACGCGACCAGGCTCGTCCAGACCGTGCTCATCGCGACGAACACCGCGCCGAGGGTCAGGAACGCCCATGCCTTGTGCGGACTGTCGGCCGAGACGAACTGCGGGAAGAACGACACGAAGAACAGCACGACCTTCGGATTCAGCACGTTGGTCCAGAAGCCCTGCATGAACAGCTGGCGCAGCGGCTTGGCGGCCGCGGCCTGCGCGGCTGCGGCGCCCGACGGCGCGCCGGCCTGCTTCGCGATGATCATCCGCACGCCGAGATAGATCAGGTAGGCGGCGCCGACCAGCTTGATCACCGTGAACGCGGTGGCCGACGCGGCCAGCAGCGCGGTCAGGCCGAACGCGCAGGCGAGCGCGTGAACGCAGCAGCCGGCCGAAATGCCGAACGCCGACATCAGCCCCGCGCCGCGCCCCTGCGCGACGCTGCGGCCGACGATGTAGGCCGTATCAGGGCCGGGCGTGACGTTCAGCAGGAAAACCGCGAACACGAAGAAGCCGAAATGGGTGATGCCGAACATGAAAACCTCGAAACCGGAGAGCGCAGGGAAATTCTACGCGCGCCTGCCGCACCGCGCGACTCGGCCGTCCGGCCAGTTGCGCCGGGCCGGCAGACCGGGTCGAATGGCGCTCAGGCCGTGTCAGTCGACGTCGGGCAGCGCGAACCGCTGGCCCGCGGCGAGCGGCGAACCGGCGAGGAATTCGCGCGCGGGCAGCCGCTTGCCGCCCGGCTTCTGCAACTGAGTGACGCGCAGCGCGCCGCTGCCGCATGCGACCACCACGCCTTCCGGCGCGGCTTCGACGATCGTGCCGGGCGCCGCGTTGGCCATCGTGCCGCGCGCCGCCACGGGCTCGGCCGCCCACAGCTTGATGGCCGCGCCGTCGAGCGTCGCGACGCCGCCCGGGAACGGATCGAATGCACGCACCTGGCGCGCGAGTACGTCGGCCGGCTTGCGCCAGTCGAGCGCCGCTTCGTGCTTGCCGATCTTTTCCGCGTAGGTCACGCCGTCGGCGGGCTGCGGCGTCGCCGGCAGCGTGCCGTCGCGCTCGAGCCGCACGAGCGCGTCGACGATCAGCCGCGCGCCGTCGGCGGCGAGGCGGTCGTGCAGCGTCGCGGTCGTATCGTCGGGCGCGATCGCGATGCGCGCCTCCTCGATCATCGCGCCGGTGTCGAGGCCGACGTCCATCTGCATCAGCGTGACGCCCGTCTCGGCGTCGCCGGCCTCGATCGCCCGATGGATCGGCGCGGCGCCGCGCCAGCGCGGCAGCAGCGACGCGTGGATGTTGATGCAGCCCGCGCGCGGGATGTCGAGCACCTCCTGCGGCAGCAGCAGGCCGTACGCGGCCACCACCATCACGTCGTGCGGCGTCGTGCGCAGCAGTTCGATCGCGTCGGCCGCCTCCGCCGGGTACTTGCCGGCGCGACGCAGCGACGGCGGTTGCGCGACGGTCATCCCGTGCTCGACGGCGTAGCGCTTCACGGCACTGGCCTGGAGTTTCATCCCGCGGCCGGCCGGGCGATCGGGCTGGGTAAGCACGAGCGGCACCGGGAAACCGGCCTCGTGGATCGCGGCAAGGGCAGCCGCGGCGAATTCCGGCGTGCCGGCAAAAATCACGCGCAACGTATGGGTCATGACAGCGTTCGGGGTCGGGCTGGGTGCACGCGCATCACATCGCGCGTTCGAGTTTCTTCATCTTCGTCTTGATGCGCGTCTGCTTGAGCGGCGACAGGTATTCGACGAACACGCGGCCCATCAGGTGATCCATCTCGTGCTGGACGCACACGGCGAGCAGGCCCTCGCAGTCGAGCTCGAACGTCTCGCCCTGCTCGTTGAGCGCACGCACGCGCACGTGGTCGGGACGCTCGACTTCGTCGTAGATGCCGGGCACCGACAGGCAGCCTTCTTCATAAGTCTGCTTCGCGTCGCTCGACCACACGATTTCCGGGTTGATGAACGCGCGCAGCTCGTTCTTCTCCTCGGAGACGTCGATCACGATCACGCGCTCGTGCACGTCGACCTGCGTGGCCGCCAGGCCGATGCCGGGCGCCGCGTACATGGTCTCGGCCATGTCGGCGACGAGCTTGCGGATCCGGTCGTCGACCTTGTCGACGGGCTTCGCGACCTTGTGCAGCCGCTTGTCGGGGTAATGAAGAATATTGAGCAAAGCCATGGTGTTCGGTATTCGGTGGAGCGGCGTGCCGCATCGGCCATCCGGCCGGCTGGCGCCGCCGCCGGGATGCAATGAAGATGAGGCGGATGCGTGGCATATCAATGCCGCGGATCGCGCCTCCTGCAATCGGCCGGGCGCCTGCGCGCACGGCCCTGTCGAGTATTTCGGATGATGAAAATTTTATCATGGCGCCACGCGCTTCGCTGGCCGCCGCATTCGAGGGCCGCCTCATGTCGCCGCAAGCGCTGACGCCCGCCGCGCTGCGCGCATGGCTGCAGTTCGCGCATGCGCCCGGCCTCTCGCCTGCCGTGCTGCAACTGCTGCTCGCGGCATTCGGCTCGCCGGAGGCGTTGCTGCGCGCGTCCGACGAGGCGATCGCCACCGTGAGCAGCCCCGCCGCCGCGCAGGCCGTGCGCATGAGCGAGCGCGACGATCTCGATACGCGCACCGCCGCCGCGCTTGCGTGGCTCGACGGGCCGGGCAACGTGCTCGTCACGCTGAGCGATCCGGCCTACCCGCCGCGGCTGCGCGACCTGCACGATCCGCCGCCGCTGCTATATGTAAAGGGAGGGCTCGAGCTGCTGCACGCACGCGGCCTCGCCGTGGTCGGCAGCCGCCATGCGGCGCCGCAAGGGCTCGCCGACGCCACGCAGTTCGCCCGCACGTTGTCCGACGCGGGCCTCACGATCGTCTCGGGCCTGGCGCTCGGGATCGACGGCGCCGCGCACCGTGGCGGGCTCGACGGCCGGTCGGGCACCGTCGCGGTGATCGCGACGGGCGCCGATCTCGTCTATCCGGCGCGGCACCGCGCGCTCGCCCACGAGATCGCCGCACACGGCGCGATCGTGTCGGAGTGGCCGCTCGGCACGCCGGCCCGCGCCGCGCATTTCCCGCAGCGCAACCGGCTGATCGCCGCGCTCGCGATCGGCGCGCTCGTCGTCGAGGCCGCTCCGCGCTCGGGCTCGCTGATCACCGCGCGGCTCGCGAACGAATTGGGGCGCGACGTGTTCGCGATACCCGGTTCGATCCACGCGCCGCTCGCGCAGGGCTGCCACGCGCTGATCCGCGACGGCGCGAAGCTCACCGCGGCGCCGCTCGACGTGCTCGAGGAATACGGGCTGGACGAACCGGCGGCGCGCGCAACGAGCGGCGCAATGCGAGCCGGCAATCAGGGCTCGAACACCGACGCGCTCCGCGAACCTGAAACTGCCGGCATCGCGCAGGCGAATCGCACGGCGGCGACCACCGCACCGGCCTCAATCGAAGCCGCTCCACCAGGCAATCCGTCGGAACGAGCGGTGCTCGCCGCCCTGGGATACGGCCCCGTGACATACGAATGGCTGGCCGAACACAGCGGCCTGTCCGACGACGTGCTGCATGGCGCGCTGCTCGCGCTGGAACTGGCCGGCCGCGTCGCGAGCGTCGCCGGCGGCCGCTTCGCGCGGCTTGACGCAGCGCCCACCCCCTCCACGCGGGGCGTGCTACATTCCCCGGCATAGGGGCGGCCCGGCCGCCGACGCTACCCAAGGAATGCCATGCCCGCGCTGAATCTCGACACCGATGCCGATCGGATCGCCGAGCGCCTCGCCGATCCCGGCACGTTGCTGGTCGCCTGCCTGTGCGCCGAGTGGTGCGGCACGTGCCGCGACTACCGCACCGCCTTCGACCAGCTCGCCGACGCGCATCCGGACGCCTGCTTCGCCTGGATCGACATCGAAACCCACGCCGACCGGCTCGACGATCTCGACGTCGAGAACTTCCCGACCATCCTGATCGAGGATGCCCACACCGCGCGCTTCTTCGGCACGGTGCTGCCGCACGCGGCGATCGTCGAGCGCATGCTGTCCGACCTGAGCGCGGTGCCAGGTGCGCCGCACGCACCGAAATTGCGCGACGTCCTGAACGTCGAAGCCTGAATTCGCGGCCGGCCCGGCGGTTTTGCGCCCGTTTGCGCGCGCCGCCGCGTCGGACGCTTGCCGCCGTTGCGGCCCCCCTCTATGATGAGCCGCTTTTTACACGCCGAGCCGCCGTCGCTGCGGCGTGTGCTATAAAGCGGTCGTAAAAGGGACCCACAACCGGCGAACCCGGTCTACCAACACACACCTGTCATGTCCAAAGCACTGATCATTGCGGAAAAGCCTTCTGTCGCGAACGACATCGCACGCGCTTTGGGCGGCTTTACCAAGCATGACGAGTATTACGAGAGCGACGATTTCGTCCTTTCGTCCGCTGTCGGCCACCTGCTGGAAATCGCCGCCCCGGAAGAGTACGAGGTCAAGCGCGGGAAATGGAGCTTCGCGCACCTGCCCGTCATTCCCCCGCATTTCGACCTGAACCCGATCGCAAAAAGCGAGTCGCGCCTCAAGGTGCTCACGAAGCTGATGAAGCGCAAGGACGTCGACCGCCTGATCAACGCATGTGACGCGGGGCGCGAAGGCGAGCTGATTTTCCGCCTGATCGCGCAGCACGCGAAGGCCAAGCAGCCGGTCCAGCGCCTGTGGCTGCAATCGATGACGCCGCAGGCGATCCGCGACGGTTTCGCGAACCTGCGCAGCGACTCCGACATGCAGCCGCTCGCCGACGCCGCACGCTGCCGCTCGGAAGCCGACTGGCTCGTCGGGATCAATGGCACCCGCGCGATGACCGCGTTCAACAGCAAGGGCGGCGGCTTCTTCCTGACCACCGTCGGTCGCGTTCAGACGCCAACGTTGTCGATCGTCGTCGAACGCGAAGAGAAAATCCGCCGCTTCATCCCGCGCGACTACTGGGAAGTGAAAGCCGAATTCGCGTGCGCGGGCGGCTTCTACGAAGGCAAGTGGTTCGACCCGAAATTCAAGCGCGACGAATTCGATCCGGAAAAGCGCGATTCCCGCCTGTGGAGCCTGCCGGCCGCCGAAACGATCGTCGCCGCCTGCCGCGACCAGGTCGGCACGGTGTCCGAGGAATCGAAGCCGTCGACGCAGCTGTCGCCGCTGCTGTTCGACCTGACGAGCCTGCAGCGCGAGGCGAACAGCCGCTTCGGCTTCTCCGCGAAGAACACGCTCGGCCTCGCCCAGGCGCTGTATGAAAAGCACAAGGTGCTGACCTACCCGCGTACCGACGCGCGCGCGCTGCCGGAAGACTACCTGTCGACGGTCCAGTCCACGCTCGAGATGCTCAAGGAGAGCCACAACTACCTGCCGCATGCCAAGCAGGTGCTCGACAAGGGCTGGGTGAAGCCGAACAAGCGGATCTTCGACAACTCGAAGATCAGCGATCACTTTGCCATCATCCCGACGCTGCAGGCGCCGAAGTCGCTGTCCGAGCCGGAGCAGAAGCTGTACGACATGGTCGTGAAGCGCTTCCTCGCGGTGTTCTTCCCGGCCGCCGAATTCCGCGTGACGACGCGCATCACCGAAGTCGCCGGGCATCACTTCAAGACCGAAGGCAAGGTGCTCGTCGAACCGGGCTGGCTGCAGGTGTACGGCCGCGACGCCGAAGGCGCGGACGCGAACCTCGTGCCGGTGCAGAAGGACGAGAAGGTGAAAACGGACGAAATCGCCGCCGTCGCGCTCGTGACCAAGCCGCCCGCACGCTACTCGGAAGCGACGCTGCTGTCCGCGATGGAAGGCGCCGGCAAGCTGGTCGAGGACGACGAGTTGCGCGAGGCGATGGCCGCGAAAGGTCTCGGCACGCCGGCGACGCGCGCGGCGATCATCGAAGGCCTGCTCGGCGAGAAGTACCTGCTGCGCGAGGGCCGCGAACTGATCCCGACCGCAAAGGCATTCCAGCTGATGACGCTGCTGCGCGGCCTCGGCGTGAAGGAACTCACCGCGCCCGAGCTCACCGGCGAATGGGAATACAAGCTGTCGCAGATGGAGCGCGGCAATCTCGGCCGCGACGCGTTCATGCAGGAAATCGCCCGCATGACGCAGCAGATCGTCAAGCGCGCGAAGGAATACGATTCCGACACGATCCCCGGCGACTACGCGACGCTCGAGACGCCGTGCCCGAACTGCGGCGGCCAGGTGAAGGAAAACTACCGCCGCTTCGCGTGCACGAAGTGCGACTTCTCGATCTCGAAGATCCCGGGCAGCCGGCAGTTCGAGATTCCGGAAGTCGAGGAGCTGCTGCAGAAGAAGGAAATCGGGCCGCTGTCCGGGTTCCGCAGCAAGATGGGGCGCCCGTTCTCCGCGATCCTCAAGCTGTCCTTCGACGACGAGACGAAGAACTACAAGCTCGAGTTCGATTTCGGCCAGGACCAGGGCGGCGAGGAAGGCGAAGCGCCCGACTTCTCCGCGCAGGAACCGGTCGGCGCGTGCCCGAAGTGCAAGGGCCGCGTGTTCGAGCACGGGATGAGCTACGTGTGCGAGCACTCGGTCGCGAACCCGAAGACCTGCGACTTCCGCTCGGGCAAGGTGATCCTGCAACAGGAAATCACGCGCGAGCAGATGGGCAAGCTGCTGGCCGACGGCCGCACGGATCTGCTGCCGAACTTCAAGTCGTCGCGCACCGGCCGCAACTTCAAGGCGTTCCTCGTGAAGCAGCCGGACGGCAAGATCGGTTTCGAGTTCGAGAAGAAGGAGCCGAAAGCCGCCGCCGCGAAGAAGACGGCCAAATCGGCGACGAAGGACGCCGAAACCGTGACGGAAGGCGCCGAGGAGAAACCGGCACCGGCCCGCAAGACCGCCGCCCGCAAAACCACGGCGCGCAAGACGGGTTCGTGACGGCCCGACCGCCGGGCGCCGCCTGCGGCGCGTCCGGCGCCGGCCCGCAGCCATAAAAAAACGCGGATCGAACGATCCGCGTTTTTTTTGTGCCGGCTGGGGCGCTGCCGGGCCTGGGCCGCCGAGCCGTTACAGCGGCGACGGCACCGCCACGCGCGTGCGCGGCGAACGCGCCAGACGCGGCTGCAGGTTCGGATCGGTCGATTCGGGCTGCTCGGCACGCATCTCGACGCCGATCGGCGGCAGCGTCGCGCCCTGCGCGGCCCACTGTTCGCCCATCATCGCGTCGGTCGAATGGCTGAAATGCTCGACGAGATGGTCGATGAACGTGCGCACCTTCGCCGGCAGATGGCGCCGGCTCGGGTAGGCAATGTTGATCTCGACCTGCGGCAGCCGGAAATCCGGCAGCAGCCGCACGAGCGCGCCGCGCGCGATGTCGCTGCCGATCAGGTAGCTCGGCAGGATCGCGACCCCCATCCCGAGCAACGCGAACTGGCGCAGCATCGCGGTGTTGTTCGCGACGATCACGTTGGTCGGGCGCACGCGCACTTCGCCGTCCGGCCCCGTGAACACGCGCTCGTCGCCCCAGTATTCGGTCGGCAGGCTCAGCGCCGGATGCTCGGCGAGCTGTTCCGGATGCGTCGGCACGCCGTGCTTCTCCAGATAGCTCGGCGTCGCGCACACGGTCATGCAGCCGGTGGTCAGGCGCCGCGTGACGATGCTCGCGCTGCGCATCTGGCGCGTGACGACGATGCCGACGTCGAAGCCTTCCTCGACGAGATCGACCTGCCGGTCGACCAGCGTGAGATCCGGCACCACCTTCGGGAAATTCTCCGTGTACGACTGCAGCACGGGCGCGAGGTTGTGCAGGCCGAACACGACCGGCGCAACGATGCGCAGCGTGCCGACCGGCTCGTGATTGCGTGCGACGACCATCTGCTCGACATCCTCGAGCTCGTCGAGGATCTGGCGGGCACGCTCCAGATAGACCTGACCCGACTCCGTCAGGGAGAGGCTGCGCGTGGTGCGGTTAAGCAAACGCGTGCCGAGCCGGCCTTCCAGATCGGCGACGTGGCGCGTCGCGACCGCGTTGGAGATATCCATTGCGCTCGCGGCCCGCGCGAAACTGCCGAGATCTGCAACCTTGACGAACACGCGCATCGACTGCAAATGATCCATAAACGACTCCTGCCGCTGTTACAACTTCAAAAAGATGAAGCAAATGCGTAATTCTCCTACGACAGCGGAAATGATGCAGAGTTGCTCAACAAGGGGCCGGTTGACGATAAAAATAGTCAAAAATCCTCGGCTTCCGCGGATAGTTGATCCAATTATTCTGCTTGGAGCAACAATTGGGTGAACCTCGTCGAGGAAGTGGCCGAATCAGGAAGGACCTATTTGATGCGACACAACAGCGCACCCCGTCGCACGGCGCAGGAGCGGCGCCGGGTGTGGCCGGCGCCGATTGCGGCGGAGCGTAACAACCTGTTAAAAAGACACCGCGAAGGCGGCCGACGTTGCATCATGTCGGCCCCGGCCGGGCGGGACGGGCGCGCAACGTGCGCCACCGCCACGGCCGCTTTCAACGCGCGACACCCCGTTCACCATGAAAATTGCCATCCTCGACGACTACCAGGACGCCGTCCGCAAGCTGAACTGCTTCGAGATGCTCGCCGGCCACGACGTAAAGGTCTTCAACAATACGGTGCGCGGCCTGGGACAGCTCGCCAGCCGTCTGGCGGAAGTCGAGGCGCTCGTGCTGATTCGTGAACGGACCCCGATTACCTCGCAGCTGCTGTCGAAGCTGCCGAACCTGCGCATGATCAGCCAGACCGGCCGCGTGTCGAGCCACATCGATCTCGACGCGTGTACCGACCGCGGCATCGCGGTGCTCGAAGGCACCGGTTCGCCGGTCGCGCCGGCCGAGCTGACCTGGGCGCTCGTGATGGCCGCCCAGCGCCGCATTCCGCAATACGTCGCGAACCTGAAGCAAGGCGCGTGGCAGCAGTCGGGCCTGAAGACGTCGGCGCTGCCGCCGAACTTCGGCCTCGGCCAAGTGCTGCGCGGCCAGACGCTCGGCATCTGGGGCTACGGGAAGATCGGCCGGCTCGTCGCCGGTTACGGCAAGGCGTTCGGGATGAACGTGCTGGTATGGGGCCGCGAGCATTCGCTCGAAGCCGCACGCGCCGACGGCTACACGGCCGCCGCCAGCCGCGAAGCGCTGTTCGAGCAGAGCGACGTGCTGTCGCTGCACCTGCGCCTGCATGACGACACGCGCGGCATCGTGAAGCAGGAAGACCTGATGCGGATGAAGCCGACGTCGCTGCTCGTCAATACGAGCCGCGCCGAGCTGCTCGAGGAAAACGCGCTCGTCAACGCGCTGTCGCACAACCGTCCGGGGATGGTCGCGATCGACGTGTTCGAAAGCGAGCCGATCCTGCAGGGCTACAGCCTGCTGCGGATGGAAAACGTGATCTGCACGCCGCACATCGGCTACGTCGAACGCGAAAGCTACGAACTGTATTTCAGCGCCGCATTCCGCAACATTCTCGCGTTCGACGACGGCGACATGTCAAGCCTCGCCAACCCGGAAGCGCTGACGCCGATCCGCAAGCGCTGATCGCACGGGCCGCGCGCGCCGCGCGGCCCCACCGTTTCATTCCCCGCTCGTCAGGCGGCCACGCGGCCGCCCGTCATCGCGCCGACGCGCGCAAGGAAGTGCTCGCCGTCGCGCCGTCCGAGATCGTACGCATGCCGCATCTGCGACGGGCTCGTGTAGTCCCAGCTCGAAATCGGTACCTTGCTCGACGGCTGCACGTACAGCCGCCGCTGGTCGCCATGCGCGACCGTGAACATCTGCGGACGCGGGTACAGCCGCGTAACGAGCACCAGCACGTCGCCCGGCGACGGATCGAGCGCATCGACCGGCACGTTGTCGACCATCCCGCCGTCGAGCACCGGCCGGCCGCCACGCCGCAGCACCGGCGTGAACGGCGGCGTGCAGGACGACTGCAGGATCAGGTCGGCGAGCTCGTCGACTTGCGTGCAAGCCTGCGCCCGCACGAATTCGGGCCGGAAACCGAGCGTGCGCCCGAGCGTCGGGTGCAGCGTCTTGCGCACGTACTTCTCGATGTTGTATGCGACGAGGCCGGCCGCGACGGCGCTGCGCGCGCCGAGCCAGCGCGGCACGTGCGACACGCCGATGCGGATCTCCGGCGCCGTGGCGAGCTTCGCGAACGGCTCGCCGTAAATGTCGAGCAGCGCCTGACGATAGATCCGGTAATGCGGAAACACGGGCTCGCGCCCGAACAGGTTGCCCCAGTACGCATTCTTCCGGTTGTGGCGCAGCGCTTCTTCGTAATAGCGCATCACCCACGCGGCGTCGCGTGTATACAGCATGCAGGCGGTGGCCGCGCCGGCCGAGATGCCGGTGATCACGCGCGGGCGCAGGTCGAGGGCCGGCCGCGCGACGTCCCAGAAGCCGGCCTGCCACCAGCAGCGATTGCCGCCGCCCGCGAATACGATCTGGTCGAACATCGCGCCGCTCAGCTGACGAGCGCGTAGGTCGACGTCGCGTGAACGGCCATCTTGCCGTCCTCGTCGAACAGCTCGACTTCGCCGAACACGAGGTTGCGGCCCATCCGCAGCACGCGCGCGGTGACGAGCACGTCGCCCTTGCGCACGGGACGCATGAAGTTCGTGTTCAGCGACACCGTCGTCATCGGCCGGAATTCGCCGAGCGCCGACGAGATCGCGACCACCATCGCGGTGTCGGCGGCCGCCGTGAACACCTGGCCGCAGATGATGCCGCCCGAATGGCGGAACTCGCCGGAAAACGGCAGGCGCAGCGTGACGCTGTCATCGCCGATCGACACGGGGACCAGACCCAGCGAGCGGACCCACGGGGCCAGCAGGCGATCCAGCAATTCGCGGACTGCGTTTTCGTCCATCTTCGGATGTCCAGAAAACGTTGCGCGACCGCCGCGCAACGCGTGTGGCGTCATCATACCGGGAGCGCGCAAACTGCGATCGCTCGTTACCGCGCTGACAGCCGCGGTTGTCTTGACGAAATATTTTCAGGAAATTTGCACAAAGGGCTTGCCATGTCCTGAAAACCCCGGCATAATCTTTCTTCTGTTGGGGGCGTTAGCTCAGTTGGTAGAGCAGCGGACTCTTAATCCGTAGGTCGAGTGTTCGAGTCACTCACGCCCCACCAGGAATTCCAAAGGCCGGTCAGCGAAAGCTGACCGGCCTTTTCCGTTTTGGCCGCCGCATTCGTCGCGGCGCGCGCCTTTGGCGGCGATACGCGAGCGCACGCCCGTTGCACATCGTTTCCGCTAGAATCCTCCGACAAATATCACACGACCGGCGCAGGGTTCGTCGTTTGCCCGCCGGCACTGAGAGAACATGGGACGTCAGACATGGAAGCATGTGAACGAGACGCGACCATTCAGAGGGCATGGTTGCGCCGATATCGGCCCGTCCGTCGCGATGGGCCGTGCATCCGGACACACCCGACTCCGCACGGCGCACGAACCGGATCGCGTCATGCCCGGTAAGGACGCGCTGCTCGCACTGATGATCGGCGTCGTCCTGTTCGTGCTGGCCGGCGTGCTCGCCATCACGGCCGGCCGGGAACCGGGCAATCTGGTCCGCGCGCCGGGCACGGTCGTGCGCATCGTCCAGGACAGCGACGCGATGCACGCGTACCGGCCGATCGTCGCGTACCTCGCGAACGACGGCCAGCGCCGCGAAGTCGCCGGCAATACCGCGTCGACGGTCCCCGCCTACGACATCGGCGAAAACGTCGACGTCCTGCTCGACCCCGCGCACCCCGAGCGCCCCGCGCTGATCGACGATTTCACGCAACGCTGGTTTCCGGCGGCCGTGCCGGCGCTGCTCGCCGTCGCGTCGTTCGCGATCGGCGGCCTGCTGATTGCCCGCGAGCGTCGCCACCGGCAATCGGACCCGGCGCCGCGCCGCGTCGCGCACACGCCGGCACGGCGTCGCTGGGATGTCGCGATCGTGCTGATTCCGATCGCGATCGGCACGGGCTTCCTCGCCGGCGCCGGCGCGGCCGGCCTGCGTCAGTGGCAGATCGTCCATCACTATGCGCGCTCGACCGGCCATGTGGTCGAGATCGCGAAAAACGGGCGGTCGTCACGGTCGCGCACGTCACTGTATTCGGCCGTCGTCGCGTTCACGACCGACAGCGGGCGGCTGATCACGTTCGCGCAGGGCTCGGCGTCGTCGCACCCGGGCCTGCACGAAGGCGACGCGGTCAACGTGCTGTACGACCCCGTCACGCCCGAGCGTGCGCTCGTCGACCGCTTCTGGGATCGCTGGGGCCTGACGGCCATCCTGTTCGCGATCGGTGCGCCGTTCCTGGCGGCCGGGCTGTTCGTCGCCGCGACGCTATGGCCCGGCCATCGGCCGCACGGCACTGCTCAATGACGCACGCGCGGCGCGGCAGCCGCCGCAGCGCGCGTGTCACCGCTCCCTGAACGCCTCCACCTTCGCGCGGTTCCCGCACGTGCGCATGTCGCACCACCGTCGCCCGACGCCGCGGCCGCGATCGACGAAGAACCACGTACACCGGCCGCACTGCCGCACCCGCGCGAAATCGTCGCTGCGCATCAGATCTTCGAAACCGAGCGCGATCGCATCGACCCAGCGCGACGCGGCCCGCGCATCGGGCCGCCACGCGAAGCGGCCGCCGACCGCATCGAATGCGCTGCGCCCGATCGCGTCGCGGATCGCCACCGCGAGCCGCTCCGCCGCGCGCGCGCCCGCGCTGCCGCCACCTTCAGCCGTCAGATGTGCGATCGCGACGTACGCGTCTTCGCGAAAGCGGCGCAGCGCCGCGAGTTCGTCGGGGCCGTCCTGCCGCGGATGACGTAGCAGCCGCGCCAGATCGTCCGGCGCCGGCAACCCCGCTTTCCCGGCCCACGCGCGCACGGCCGGCCAGTCGACGAGCTTGTCCTCGGCGCGCGTCTTGCCCGTGTCGGCCACCGTGTTGAGGAAGTCGAGCGCCGGATGGCCGCCGACGAAATCGGCCGCGCGCCATTCGTGCCGGGGTCGCACCGGGTCGGATCGAGTAACCATTTATTTTCACCTATTCGGTTTCACATCCGGACAATCCGGCGTAACCTGTTAACAACCAAAACAGGTTAGCACGGAGAAGCCGATGCTCGAACTCCCGAACCGCTTCAATTTCGAAGGCCACCGGATTGCATGGGGCACGCTCGGCGAAGGGCCGCCGCTCGTGCTGGTGCACGGCACGCCGTTTTCGTCGCAGGTATGGCGCCGGATCGCGCCGTGGCTCGCGCGGCGCCATCGCGTGTATTTCTACGACCTGCTCGGCTACGGGCAGTCCGACATGCCGGACGCGGACGTGTCGCTGGGTCGCCAGAACGCGCTGTTCGGCGCGCTGCTGAATGAATGGAAACTCGCGCGGCCGCGCGTGCTCGCGCACGACTACGGCGGCGCAACCGCACTGCGCGCGCACTTTCTCGACGGCATCGCATATGCGGATCTCACGCTGGTGAACCCGGTCGCGATCGCGCCGCAAGGCTCGCCGTTCGTCCGTCACGTCGCGCAGCACGAAGCCGCGTTCACCGGCCTGCCCGCGTACGCGCATCACGCGCTTCTGTCGGCCTATCTCGGCAATGCGGTCGCGCGCCCGCTGAGCGACGACGCGCTGTCGATCTACCGTGCACCGTGGCTCACGCCGGCCGGCCAGGCCGCGTTCTATCGGCAGATCGCGCAGATGCGCCAGCGCTACATCGAGGAAGCGGAGGCCCGCTACGCGCCGCCGGACTTTCCGGTGCGCATCGTGTGGGGCGAGGACGACGCGTGGATTCCGCTCGAGCAAGGGCAGGCGCTCGCCGATCGCATCGCGAACGGCCAGTTGATCCGGGTGCCGCACGCGGGCCATCTGGTTCAGGAAGATGCGCCCGAAGCGATCGTCGCCGCGGTGCTCGACGCGCACGCGCAACGCTGAGCGCGCCCCCATCGCGCCGCGTCGTCAGAACGCCGGCACGCCTTGCGCGAGCGTCGCGACGAACTTCGCGGTGCGCGGGTCGCGCGGCCGGCCGAACAGGTCGCGCGATGCGCCGGCTTCGACGATGCGGCCATCGGCGAGAAACACCGCATCGTGCGCGATCGACGCGGCGAGGCGCAGGTCGTGCGTGGCCATCAGCATCGTCGTGCCTTCACGCGCGAGCTGGCGCAGCACCTCGACCACTTCGACGGACAGCTCCGGATCGAGCGCCGACGTCGGTTCGTCGCACAGCAGCACCTGCGGCGACGGCGCGAGCGCCCGCGCGATCGCCACGCGCTGCTGCTGTCCGCCCGACAGCGTGGCCGGCCATGCGTCGGCCTTGTCCGCGATGCCGACCTTGTCGAGCAGCGCGAGCGCGCGCTCCCGGGCCCGCTCGCGCGGCCAGCGCTGCACGGTCACGAGCCCCTCCATCACGTTCTGCACGACGCTCAGGTGCGGAAACAACTGGAAGTTCTGGAACACCATGCCGGTCTGCTTGCGCACCGCGAACACCGCGTCGCGCGACGGCCGGCGCGCCGGCACGAAGTCGATGCGCGCGTCACCGACAACCAGCGCACCCGCCTCCGGCACTTCGAGCAGGTTCACGCAGCGCAGCAGCGTGCTCTTGCCGCTGCCGGACGGCCCGATCAGCGCGGTCACGCTGCCCGGCTGCAACGCGAGGTCGATTCCGCTCAGCACGCGATGCGCGCCGAACGACTTGTCGATGCGTTCGAGGCGGATCATCGCAACTCCGCGTGGAACAGCGCGTGCCGGCCGAAGCGGGTTTCGAGGCGACGTTGCAGCGTGGACAGCACCGAGCTGAACAGCAGATAGATCAGCGCGGCTTCGGTATAGAGAATCAGCGGCTCGTAGGTCACGGCCGCGATGCGTTGCGCGGCCTGGAAGATCTCGGGCACCGTCAACACGGCCGCGAGCGACGTGTCCTTCACGAGCGAGATGAACGAGTTCGACAGCGCGGGCAGCGCGACGCGCGCGGCCTGCGGCAGGATCGCGCGACGCAGCGCCTGCGCGCGCGTCATCGACATCGAGTACGCGGCCTCCCACTGCCCTTTCGGCATCGATTCGATCACGCCGCGAATCACTTCCGCGTTGTATGCGCCGACGTTCAGCGAGAAACCGATCACGGCGGCCGTCAGCGGATCGAGCACGATGCCGACGTTCGGCAATCCGTAGAAGATCACGAACAGTTGCACGAGCAGCGGCGAGCCGCGGAACAGCCAGATATAGAACCGCACGACGGCCTGCGCCCAGCGCGGCCCGAACAGCCGCGTGAGCGCCGCGCCGAACGCAAGCAATAAACCGATCGCGAACGACGCGAGCGTGAGCGGAACCGTGAACACGAGCCCTGCAACGAGCAGGGGCCGCAGCGATTCCGCCATCAGGTGCAGCCAGGCCGGCATCGTTCAGCCTCGCGTCACGGCTGCGACACGTCGCGGCCGAAGTATTTCTGCGAGATCTTCGCGTAGGTGCCGTCCGCCTTGATGTCCGCGAGCGCCTTGTCGATCGCGGCCACCAGCGCCGGGCTGCCCTTGCGCAGCAGCACGCCGGACGCGTCGCCCGCGCCGGTCTGGTCGGTCGCCGCGATCTTCAGTTTCGCGTCGGGCTTGTGCTTGCGGAAATCGAGGTACGACAGCGAATCGTTGATCGTCGCATCGACGCGCCCCGACGTCAGCAGGTCGATCGATTCATTGAAACCCTGCACCGGCACCACGTCGGCGCCGTGCGCGGCCGCGAGCTTGCCGAAATTGCTGGTCAGCGTGTTCGCGGATTTCTTGCCCTTCAGGTCGTCGAACGAGCGGATCGTCGTGTTGTCCGCGCGCACGATCAGCACCGCGTGCGACGTGATGTACGGCGTCGAGAAATCGTATTTCGCCTTGCGCGCATCGGTGATCGACACTTCGTTGACGACCGCGTCGTAGCGGTTCACGTCGAGGCCCGCGATCAGCCCGTCCCATTTGCCTTCGACGAACTGCGGCTTCACGCCGAGGCGCTGCGCGATCGCGGTCGCGATGTCGACGTCGAAGCCGGTCAGCTTGCCCGTCTCGTCGTGGTACGTGAACGGCGCGTAGGTGCCTTCGGTGCCGACGCGGAACACGCCGGCCGACTTGATCTGCGACAGGTCGTCGGCAGCCAGCGCACTGGTGGCCGCGGTGGCCTGCAGCAGCGCGACGACCAGGAGGGAGCGGAGGAATTTCATGGTGCGGACCCCGAATGATTGGAGAGAATCATCCCGCCGGCATGCGTGCGCCGTTCGAGAGGTCCGCGAATTCTACCGACGCGTCGAGGCGCGGCAAAAACGCAAATCGGCTAACGATATGAGCCGATCGAATAACGCCCGCACCGGCCGCCAGGCCAGCGCGGGATCTTACACACCGCTTACCAGGGCAGCGAATACGTCTTCGTATTCGTGAAGCTCTTCATCGCTTCCTGCACGCCCTCCTTGTAGCCGAGCCCCGAATCCTTCACGCCGCCGAACGGCGTCAGTTCGAGCCGATAGCCGGGCACTTCGCGCACGTTCACGCTGCCGACTT